>CAZQOV010000065.1:0-17133 GCA_964595055.1 uncultured Bacteroidaceae bacterium
TAGCAGTGAAATTTTGTATTTTATAAGACCTTCGAGGTCTTAAAACCTTCGAGGTCTTAAAACCTTTGAGGTCTTAAAACCTTTGAGGTTTTCCTGCCCGCCGAAGCACAAGATCGATAGGTTGGTGGTCAGAAAAATCTTTGGATTCTATTCTTTTATCAATCTTAATCCCATTATTACACTTTTTAGAATCATTATAATTTACTTTTTGATCAAAATTTTGTGTCCTATACTTCAGGCATTCAGTTATATTTGTTTTTTATGTTTCAAAACAGTTTTATAGAACATTTTTTTATTCAATAAACTCTAATAACTATCTCATGAACACGAATGTTTCCAATCAGATCCGGTTTACGAACGGAGAATCAATACCAGTTGAATTGCATAAGGTCAGAATTGTGCAGAAATTACATCTTAAACCTGTGGATGACCGCCTGGGGGCAATAGAGGAGGGTGGATATAATACATTTCTTTTAAATACGAAAGATATTTTCCTTGATATGCTTACTGACAGTGGAACCAATGCGATGAGCGATAATCAGGTTTCCTCAATGTTGCAGGCTGATGATGCCTATGCGGGTTCCCAAAGTTTTTATAAAATGGAGACCGCCTTGCGAGAGGTATTTGGTAAAGAATTCATTCTTCCTGTTCATCAGGGAAGAGCTGCGGAAAATATCATTTCGCAGACATTTATCAGTGAAGGAGATATTATTCCCATGAATTATCATTTTACTACCACCAAGGCTCATATGGAAATGAACGGGGGAAAAGTGTATGAAATATATACAGATGAAGCATTGAAGATAAAGTCTTCGCATCCTTTTAAAGGAAATATTGATGTGAATCGCTTTGAAGAACTGATTAAGGAATTTGGAGCTGAAAGGATACCCTTCATTCGTTTTGAAGCCTCAACGAATCTGATCGGAGGACAACCATATTCGATGGCTAATATGAAAGAGGTTACCGAGATTGCCAGAAAGCATGACATTATGGTCGTATTGGATGCCAGTTTGATTGGGGAAAATGCATATTTTATCAAGCAAAGAGAAGAGGCATATAAGAATGCGTCCATAAAACAGATTTTGAATGAGATGTGTGAACTCGCCGACCTTGTTTATTTTTCAAGTCGAAAAGTTAGTTCAACGCGTGGTGGGGGTATTTGTACAGACAATGAGGAATTATTTCTGAAGATGCGCGACCTGGTACCCCTTTATGAAGGATTCCTCACCTATGGCGGTATGTCTGTAAGAGAAATTGAAGCCATGGCAGTCGGGATGTATGAAACAACCGATGAAACTGTGATTGGGCAATCCCCATCCTTTATTGAATATGCCGTTAATCACCTCGATAGACTCGGAATACCTGTGATCACACCGGCAGGTGCATTGGGTTGCCACATTGATGCGATGGGATTTCTACCCCATGTTCCTCAGGAGGAATATCCTGCCGGAGCTCTTGCCTCCGCACTCTTCATAATATCGGGATGCAGGGGAATGGAGAGGGGGACCATTTCGAGTGAAAGAGATGAGGACGGGAAAGACATTCTGGCTGATATGGAATTGTTGAGGCTGGCATTCCCCAGGAGAGTCTTCACTTTGTCCCAGACCATGTTCCTTCTGGATCGGGTGAAATGGTTGTATGAGAATCGTAATTTGGTTGGAGGATTGAAATTTGTAGATGAACCTCCTGTCCTGCGCTTCTTTATGGGAAGGCTGGCTCCGACCTCCAATTGGCCGGAGAAGCTTGTGGCAAAGTTCAAAACGGATTTCGGGGAGAGTTTGTAGAAGGCATGTCATAAACGTTGAAGGTTTTCAAAATCCTCTGGATCTCTCATCAATGTTACTATAGATTTCTTCTTTTAACACTTAATTATATTTGAATAAATTATTATTCAGTATCTTAGCCTGTGTGTTTTTAGATAGGAAATCATGGTCAACCTGGTCAGGGAAAAAAAATCAGAAGAGCGAAATATCCTGGAATATTTTTCCAGGCTCTACCATGATTTCCCTAAAGGGAAGATTATTGAAACAGAGTCTCCTGATTTTATTGTCTCTCCGGGTCCTAAACAAAGACTTGGAATAGAAATTACCCGTCTTACCCAGGCTAAAGTTGAAAATCAAAAATTTTCACCTGCCAGGGGGAATAATCATGAGAATGATATACTGCAAGAAGCTCAAAAAATATACAATCATAAAAATGATTCTGTTCCATTGGCCCTTTCCATAGGTTTTAAGACTAACATTGAAATTGATGAGGAGGAAACCCTGGATATTGCAAATGAAATTGCAGATGATGTAAGCAATAAGGTTCGCCATGCAAGCCCTGATTCTGAATTTCAATTCTTTGTTGAAGATCCCAGAGCGGGGAATTATATTGATTTTATCGAGGGTAAACATTTTCCGGGAATCAATGTTTCAGCCTGGTTGAATGCCGGAGGTTTTCAGATTCCTGATTTTTCCCGGGAATACCTGGTGAACAGAATACATTCGAAGGAACAAAAGCTTCCGCTTTACCGGAAAAATAACCTCAATTTTATTTGGCTAATTCTGGTAACCGATTCCCTTCAGCGAACTGTTTCTTTCAATTTGTTCAACCAGATTGAGGCCTGGAATCTGGAATCTGAATTTGACCGGGTATTTTTATTTGAAATCGTTGAGAATAAAATTTATATCGTGAAATAGCGCTATTATTAATGATTTATCACTCTACTCTCAACTCTTTACCGTTAACCCCTCTTACGGTTTTTTCACCACAGATTTACACAGATAATCAAAGATTATGATATCTTATTTTAAATAGTGGTGTTGTTTTTTTCAGGACGGGCCATACCGATTACCGAATCCCGCTCACGGTTTTCTCACTACAGATTACACGGTATTCAAAGGTTATGAGATCCTATTTTACATAGTAGTGTAGTCATTTTACAGGACGAGTCACCGTTCACCGCTCACCGTCCTTCCCTCTCCTCCAAAATCTCTCCCACCAGAAATGTACTTCCCCCGATAAAAATAACATCTTCAGGCAAAGCATTCTTTTTTGCTGATTCCAAAGCTCTTATTGATTTCTTGTAGCTTTTTCCAGTTAATCCATACTCCCGCGCTAGTTCACATAAGATGTTCTCATTCATGGATCGTGGAATATCTGCTTTGGTAAAATAATATTCAGCCGAAGGAGGGAGTAGTCTTAGAATTTTACCTGGGTTTTTATCCGACACCATTGCCCAAACTATATGAAGCTTTCTGTATGGCAAATTTTTGAGCTGGTTTATTACCAGTGAAATGCCTTCTGCATTATGAGCAGTGTCGCATACTATAAGCGGATTATATTCAATTTCTTCCCATCTTCCTCGAAGTCCTGTTCTTTCTTTTATGCTTTTAAGGCCTTCTTTAATATGATCAGGTTTTATTGATAGCCCTAGTTGATTTAGTACTTCAATGCTTTGTAGTACAGTAATCAGATTTTTTTCCTGGTATTTTCCTGCAAGATCGGTATTTACCTCATCTTTCTCATTTTTCATCCGGTCAGTTACCAGCAGATTTGATGATCGGTCGATACCCATTAAACTGAATTCAATTGAAAACCGTTCCCAGGCAAAATAGATTTCTGCATTCTTCTCTTTCGCCATCTTTTTAAATACCGGGAATGTCTCTTGATGATATTCTCCTATCACCACCGGAACATTTTCTTTTATAATGCCTGCTTTTTCTTTTGCAATTTTTGCATGTGTTTCTCCCAGAAACCGGGTATGATCGAGTCCGATGTTTGTTATGACAGAAAGCAGGGGAATGATAATGTTGGTAGAATCAAGTCTCCCTCCCATGCCTGTTTCTATTACGGCAATATCAACATTTTCCTCTTTGAAAAATAGTAAGGCCAGGTCTACAGTCATTTCAAAAAAAGAAGGTTTAAGTTCTTTGATCGTGTCAAGGTTATTTTCAAGATAATCGATTATCCTCTGTTTCGGGATAACTTTTCCGTTGATTCTGATTCTTTCCCTGAAATCCTTCAAATGAGGAGAGGTATATAGTCCGGTTTTATATCCCGCCGACTGGAGTACCGAGGCAAGCATATGGGAAACAGAGCCTTTGCCATTGGTTCCGGCAATATGGATGGTTTTAAAACTGTTATGCGGGTGATTATGCCTGCGGTCAAGTTCAAGGCTTACCTTTAGATCATTTTTGTAAGCGGCTGCTCCCAGGCGTTGATACATGGGGAGGTTTGAGTAAAGAAACCGGAGTCCTTCCTGGTAATTCATGGCTTAATAATTGTCATTCCATCTGTTCTTAAATACTTTTCTTTGATCAAATCTTTCAGGAAAGGATTTTTGTTCATCGGGATATCCCAGGCTCACAATGGCAAAAGGCTTAACTTCAGCGGGCAGAGCAAATAATTCTGCTATGGCTTTCATTCTTTGTTCTCTGGGGTACACCCCAATCCAACAGGACCCCAAACCCAGACTATGGGCTGAAAGCAGGATATTTTGGGTAGCTGCTCCACAATCTGCGATCCAGTAGCCTTCTCCGTGCTGCAGGTTTTCATCGCCGCAAACCAATATGGCTTTATCTGCTGTGGAAAGCATGTTAGCATTCGGGTGAATTTCCATTATCTTTTCAAATAAAGATTTATTATCGATCAATATGAAATACCAGGGTTGTTTATTCACAGCGGAAGGAGCATACTGCGCAGCTTTCAGAATTTCGTTAATTTTTTCTTGTTCAACCGCCTGGTTTTTGTATTTCCTTATGCTTCGACGGGATAAAATAATATCGGTAAAATTCATAAAAAGATTAATTTTTTGGGTTATCAACAGGTTATAAACTTACCCGGTAGATGATTATTTATTACTTTTAACTCGACAAATTTAGACAAATCAGAACAGATTACATGAAGAAAGAAAAGAAGATCTTTATCCTTGATACCAATGTTCTACTCCATGACTATCAATGTATTTATAATTTTCAGGAAAATGACATAATCATACCCATCACGGTACTTGAAGAACTTGACAGGTTCAAGAAGGGAAATGATATTATTAATTTCCAGGCTAGAGAGTTTACAAGGGAGCTGGACAAAATTTCGGGCGACCAGCTTTTTAACGGAGGCCTGCCTCTGGGCAAAAAAATGGGAAAGCTTGCCATCGAAACAGGCAAATCCTTTTCAGAAAAGCTAAGAAATTCATTTCCGGAAAACACACCGGATCATAGAATCCTGGCCATAGCAGAATATTTGGATGTAAAGCACAAAACCCGATCGGTAATTCTGGTTACCAAAGATATAAATCTGAGAATGAAGGCCAAATCACTCGGAATTATGGCGCAGGATTATCAGAATGATATGGTGAAAAATATTGATGACATATACAAGGACGTGAATGTCATTGAAAATGCTCCGAAGGAAGCAATTAACAATCTGTATAAAAAGCATGAAGGGATACCGGTGAAAGAATTTAAAATGAATGATGAACCGGTACCCCACCAGTATTTCATTTTTAAAAATAACAATGCCAGTGCACTGGCACACTTTGATCCCTTCAATAACGTAATCAACAGAGTCGAAAAGCTGAAAACCTATGGCATTGACCCTCGAAATGCCGAACAAACCTTTGCTCTGGATGCTCTTTTAAGGCCGGAAGTTCAACTGGTTGCACTTACGGGAAAAGCCGGAACCGGCAAAACCCTTCTTGCTTTGGCTGCGGCACTTCATCAGCGAAAAATGTATACCCAGATTTTCCTTGCTCGTCCCGTAATGCCCCTGGCCAACAGAGACCTTGGATTTCTGCCTGGAGATGTGAATGAGAAAATAGGCCCTTATATGCAGCCCTTATTCGATAATCTTGCTGTTATCAAACAAAAATTTTCCTCTTCTTCGAAAGAATTTCAAAAGATAGAGGAAATGCAAAAGACCGATAAACTGGTGATTACTCCGCTGGCCTATATACGTGGGAGAAGTCTGTCACGGATATTTTTTATTGTGGATGAGGCTCAGAATTTGACTCCTCATGAAGTTAAAACCATTATTACAAGGGCAGGGGATGGGACAAAGATGATTTTTACCGGCGACATTCAACAGATCGATTCCCCCTATCTGGATACCAAATCCAACGGCCTTTCGTATCTCGCAGATAGAATGCGAGGTCAGGACATTTTTGCTCACGTTAATCTAGTTAAGGGAGAAAGGAGTTATCTTGCTGATCTGGCAAGTAATCTGCTTTAAAAAATAGTTCTTGTTGCATCTAAATGCAATCATGCACCGGAACCTGAATAATTTGGCGTGGTTATAAGGGTTCCGGTTTTTTTTTGTATTTTGCAGAAACAGAAGCTCAGTCATATGAAAAATCTTTTTATTGTTCGTCACGGAAAATCCACCTGGGAGTATGACTCCATAGATGATATTGACCGTCCGCTAAAAACCAGGGGGATCGCTGATGGCTATTGGATGGCCGGGAGCCTCCGTAATCAGAAATTGCAGCCCGATTTAATCGTCAGCAGCAATGCCTGCAGGGCATTTCATACAGCTACCATTTTTCACAGAGTATTGCAGATGAATACCGAAAGCTTTAGAATTGAACCTGTATTGTATCTATCGGGTGTAGATGAGATACTGAATGTTATCTATGGGGTGGGTGACAAAATAAATTCGCTTATGATTTTCGGACACAACCCCGGATTTACGGAAATATCAAACCATCTTTCAACGATGAGTATTGATAATGTTCCCACAACAGGGTTGGTGCATCTGGTTTTTGACACCCTAAAGTGGACAAAAATTGGCCGGGATGTTTTGGTGAAGGAGAGTTTTGATTTTCCACGAAAGAAATAGAAAATATTATCTTTGTGGCCTATGAAAAGCAAAAAACTGACGAATCGCGAAATTAGCTGGTTATTTTTTAATGAAAGAGTCCTTCAGGAAGCTGCGGATAAAAATGTGCCTTTGATTGAAAGAATGCGGTTCCTGGGTATTTTTTCCAATAACATGGATGAATTTTTTAAGGTCAGGGTTGCTACCATAAAAAGAATGATAGATGTTGAAGATAGAACTGGAAGGCCAAATAAAGAAAAACCCAAAGAGATCCTGAATCAGATTCAGCAAATTGTGATACGTTTGCAAAAAAAATTTGAAGCAATTTATGAGGAAATCAAGGAGGAACTAGCCAGGGAAAGAGTCAATATTATCAACGAAACCCAGCTTAATAAAAAGAAAGCTCAATTTGTAGACCAATACTTTCAGGAAAAGGTGTTGCCTGTGCTCACCCCGATTATGCTCCACAATGTTAAGGAATTTCCCCGCCTGAAAGATAAATCTATCTACCTGGCAGTAAAAATGACCAGCAGGGATCCGGAAGTTGATATGGAATATGCACTTATTGAAATTCCTACTGACCGGCTCGGAAGATTTCTTGTTCTCCCTATTCGAACCAGAAAATATATAATTCTTCTGGATGATGTGATTCGTTTTGATCTGAAAAGTCTTTTCAGCCAGTTTAAGTTCGACCATTTTGAAGCATATACCGTTAAACTTACACGCGATGCGGAGCTTGATATTGATAATGATCTCTCAAAGAGTTTTTTGGAAAAGATTGATGAGTCGGTAAGTGACCGCAAAAAGGGCCAGGCTGTACGATTTGTTTATGATGAATCCATACCCTCTGATCTGTTAAATTATTTAATTCGAAGACTTGAACTGGATGAAGGAGATAATCTAATACCCGGCGGAAGGTATCATAATTTCAAAGATTTTATGAAATTTCCGAGTCTGGGGAAGGATTATTTAAGGTATGGCCATACGCCGCCTGTGAATCATCCCCGGTTTATGCAGAATAAAAAGAGCATTTTCAGCATCATTTCAGAGAAAGATCTGATGCTGCATTTTCCCTATCAGACATTTAATCATTATATTAACTGGCTGCGTGAAGCCTCAATGGATCCAAAAGTGGTAGCCCTTCGGACAACCCTTTACCGGGTTGCCAAAAATTCTGCTGTAATTAATGCCCTCATTAATGCTGCTTTGAATGGCAAGCAGGTAATCGTTAACATTGAATTACAAGCCCGCTTTGATGAAAAATCCAACATTTATTGGTCAAAGAAACTTGAGGAAGCGGGTGTAAGAGTAACCTTCGGAATTCAGGGTTTAAAGGTTCATTCAAAACTGACTCTTATCACCCGGGAGGAGGATGGAAATCTTGTTCACTACGGTGCAGTAGGAACCGGGAATTTTCATGAAGGAACGGCAAATGTCTATTCCGATCTTCTAATGCTGACGAAAAATCCTGAGATCACTGAAGACATATGGAGGGTTTTCGACTTTTTCGATAATACCTACCGAAACTATACTTATAAACATTTGATCGTATCTCCCAATTACCATCGGCAGAAACTCATGTCTTTAATTAACAATGAAATAAAGAATGCACAGGAAGGAAAGGATGCTTATATTCAATTAAAATTGAACAGCCTTGTTGACGAGAAAATGATACATAAACTTTACGAGGCAAATAATGCCGGGGTAAAAATAACATTGATTGTAAGGGGAATATGCTCACTTATACCCGGAGTTCCCGGTCAAAGTGAAAACATTGAAGCAATTAGCATTGTGGATAAATTTCTTGAACACTCAAGAATTTTTGTCTTTGCCAATGGTGGAGATGAACTGTATTACATTTCATCAGCCGATTGGATGACACGTAACCTGGATCACAGAATCGAGGTCAGCAGCCCTGTATTTGATAAGGACCTGCAAAAGGAATTAAAAGACATCATCAATATCCAGCTGAATGATAATGTTAAAGCAAGGGTCATTGATGAAAAGCAATCCAATAATTATAAAAATAACCATTCCCCCAAACAGGTACGATCACAAATTGAGCTTTATAAATATTATAAATCAATGAGTGAATTGCGCAAATAGTTGCTTTTATGAATTATTCTGAATTATGTAAGGATGTAAGATCCATCGTTTTCGAAACCGCTGAATATATTAAATCTGAACAAGTAAATAAGTCCGGGATTTCAATAGAATCGAAGGGTAGACATAATTTTGTGACCCATGTGGATATGAATGCCGAAAGAATGCTTGTGAAAAAACTCTCTGATCTTATTCCGGAATCGGGATTTATTGCGGAAGAGGGCACCTTGGATAAAAAGGGCGATAAATACAACTGGGTGATAGATCCCATTGACGGGACGACGAATTATATCCACGGTTTACCTCCTTTCGCTGTTTCTGTGGCTCTTATGGAAGATCGGCAAATAGTGGTGGGTGTTATTTATGAAATTGGATTGCAAGAATGCTTTTACGCCTGGAAGGATAGCCCGGCTTTTCTTAATGATACCGAAATTCATGTTACCGATACCTTCAAAGTATCAGAATCCCTAATAGCTACAGGTTTCCCTTATACAAATTACAAATATCTAGACGGTTTTATCCAAAGTATAAGGTACTTTATGAAAAATTCCCATGGTTTACGCAGATTGGGTTCTGCAGCTACAGATATAGCATACACCGCTTGCGGTCGATTTGATGGGTTTTATGAATATGGCCTCCAGCCCTGGGATGTGGCTGCCGGATCCCTTATTTTGAAGCAGGCAGGTGGCAAAGTCGGGAACTTTGATGGAAACCCTGATTGTTTGTTCGGCGAGGAATTCATTGCAAGCAATTCTTCTACTTTTGATGAATTTCAGCAAATTATAAGGAAATTGATACGAGAATGATCAAGGCAATTTTTTCCGGGTTGACATTTTTTGTTCTGAGATTATTTTCTCTTCTGCCTTTTGCTGTCCTGAAAGTCCTGGAAAAGTTCCTTTTTTTTCTTCTTGATAAGGTTATTCATTACAGAGAAGATGTCATTATAAAGAACCTGAAGAATGCGTTTCCTGAGAAAACCGACCAGGAAGTAATACATATCAAATCCAGGTTTTATCGGTTTTTTTCAAGGTTGATCATTGAAAACATCAAACTCTTTCATCTGTCAGCCAATAAACTTGAGCATCACATTTATTTGGAAAACCCTGATTTATTGAATGCCTATTATCATCAGGGCAAGGATGTGGCGGTGATGGCTGCACATTATGGCAACTGGGAATGGTTATTGGGCTTGAGAAGAGATATTCCACATCATTCATTGGCTATTTACAAGCCCTTGAATAACCGGTCTTTTGATCGTCTGATTAAAAAACAGCGCTCAAGATATGGTGCTGAATTGGTAAATATGCGAGAAATTCCGAGGGTATTGCTCAGGCATGCAGCCAACAATTTAAAAGTACTCAGCGTTTTTATTTCAGATCAATCCCCGGTTTGGGAGGAAATTCAATACTGGACTTTCTTTTTGAATCAGGATACTCCTGTTTATCTGGGACCCGAGAAGCTGGCCGGAAAAATGAAAATGGCTGTGGTGTATTTCCGTGTTAAAGTAAGGGATAATTATCGCTATTCCGTCGAGGCCATTCCTATCACTGATGATGCCAGTAAGGAGGAAAAATTTAGGATAACGGAACGATATTTTAGCTTGCTGGAAGAAGATATCCGGAAGGCTCCTGAAAACTGGTTATGGTCTCATCGAAGATGGAAATTAACGGAAAAAAGAAAGAATCAGGAGAAACAGGGAGTTTTTAGGTTTGCCGGCAAATTGAGAAAGACAAGCTTATGTTAAAAGTTGCCATCGTCATATTAAACTGGAATGGGGCCAACTACCTGAAAAGATTTCTTCCGGGTGTTATCTCCAGTTCTGATATCCCCGAAGTGAAAGTATTTGTAGCGGATAATGCCTCTTCAGATGATTCGGTTGAAATGCTTGAGAGCGATTTTCCGGAGGTAGAAGTTTTAAAATTTGATAAAAACTACGGATTTGCCGAGGGGTATAATCGTGCCTTTAAACAGATTGAATCGGAGTACTTCCTGCTTTTAAATTCTGATGTAGAGGTAAGTACGAACTGGTTGGACAGATTGATTGGCGTAATGGATTCAGATCCTTTAATAGCTGCCTGTGCGCCTAAAATTAAGTCCTATCAGATGAAAACTTATTTTGAATATGCCGGAGCTGCCGGGGGTTTTATTGATAAATATGGTTATGCATTCTGTCAGGGAAGAATTTTTGATGCTCTGGAACCCGATTATGGCCAGTATGACGAATCTAGGGAAGTTTTCTGGACTACAGGTGCATGTATGTTCGTCAGGGCTCCTCTATATAAACTTGTTGGAGGCTTTGATCCCGGTTTTTTTGCACATTTTGAGGAGATAGATCTCTGCTGGCGATTAAAGAACCGGGGTTATAAATTGATGTATGTTCCCGAATCTACCATATTCCATGTAGGGGGAGGGGCATTGCCACGGACAAACCCTATGAAAACTTATTTAAATTTTCGAAACAGTCTTTTTACTCTATATAAAAATCTTCCTTCCCATCGCATTATACCGGTTATATTAAATCGTTTGCTAATGGATTTCTTATCCATGCTGAGATTTCTTAGAGGAGGAAAAATTCGTGATATTTTCGCAATATTCAGAGCCCATTGGGCATTTTACACACATTTCAGAAGATACAATAAATTCAGGGCAAGGGAGAAAAAATTTATCAGCAAATACGACCATAAGGAGATTTATCCACGTAGTATTGTGTGGGATTATTTTGTCAGAAAAAAGTACACCTTTTTATCCCTGAAATGGTTATTAAAGCAGCAGATTAAACAGTAGAAAGAATATTGTCAAGGTTTTCAAACTTTTTTTTGTAATCTTCCATTGATTTTTCAATCACATTCAAAGCTTCCTTAACTCCGTATGTATGTGTGATTTCACAATTGCTGGGTCTTCCAGGAAGGTCCTTATAGGTCAAAAAATAATGCTTTAATCTTTCCACCACATTTTCCGGAACTTCAGAAATGTCCCTAAAGCTTTCATACATGGCATCATTATTAAGGACCGCAATTATTTTATCATCGGCCTGTTTTACATCTATCATTCTGAATCCTCCGATTGGGCGGGCTTCAACAAGGATATCCCCGTGAGATATTTCTTTCTCCGTAAGAATGCATATATCAACCGGATCTCCATCTCCGGTTATTTCTTTGATGTTGGTTTGCTCCCTGCTGATTTTTGCCACACTTTCACCGGAAAAAGTCTGGGGTATGAAGCCATATAGTGCCGGAACCGTATTGGAGTATTTCTGAGGTCTGTCAATTTTCAAATAACCTGATATTTTATCCACTTCATATTTTACGGTATCTCTGGGAACCATTTCAATAAAACAGGTCACTATAGCGGGTGCCTTACCTCCTATATCAACGCCGTGCCAGGGGTGAGATTTATAGCGCAGTCCCATAAGCCTCCCAATCGGATCCATTAATTTATTTGCCATGGCGTTTTTCTTTCTTTAGGTGTGTATATTTAAAGGCATGTTGCTTCATGTATCATAAGTATGCGTAGAGAAATCCTTTGCATAAATATATTAACTTACTGTTTTTTAAGGCTTATAACACTTTGAGGAGCTTTTCCAATGCAATCCCCCTGCTTCCTTTAAGAAGAATCAAATTATCTCTAACAGGGGATTGGATAAAATGTTCATATAAATCTGATACGGAAGCATAAAAATCAAAATTGAATTGATTTTTATGCTTTTTAAATTCCTTTCCGACGAGATAAACCTGGTTGAAATCATATTTCTTAACATGTTCCAGGATTTTCTTATGTTCTTCATCTGAATAGTTACCAAGTTCAAGCATATCCCCAATAACCAGGATCTTTCTGGAATTATTCATCCTGACAAAATTATCAATGGCTTCCAGCATACTGGTAGGGTTAGCATTATAAGCATCGGAAACCACAAGATTTTTTTCTGTTTTTATAAACTGGGAGCGGTTTTGGGTGGTTTTAAACGATTCGAGTCCCTTGATCACTTCTTCGGGTGATACCTGAAAGTAGGAACCGATAGAAGCGGCTGCCAGGATGTTTTCAAGATTATATGAACCTGTAAGATTAACGTTTGCTTCTAAAGTTTTATTCTCCCTTATGAATTTAAGTGCTATTTTCAGCTTTTCTTTACAATCGAGGATATATCCATCGCATAAAGGATCATCTCCGTCAATATAATAAACCTTTTGTAAATTTTCCAGGTCTGAAAGCCCGGTAAGGATTTTATTACTGCCATTAATAAAGATTGTACCTTGCTTTTCATTAAGGTAGCGATAAAGTTCAGATTTGGTCTTTTTGACCCCTTCAAATGAGCCAAATCCTTCCAGATGAGCTTTGCCTATATTGGTGATAATCCCGTAATCCGGCTTTGCTATCCGGCATAGAAAATCAATTTCACCGGGATGATTTGCTCCCATTTCAATGATTGCCATTTCCTCATCTTTTATTTCTAAAATCGTCAAGGGAACCCCTATATGATTATTCAGATTTCCCGAAGTGGCTTTTGTTTTGAATTTTCGGGCAAGAACAGCGTGCATTAACTCTTTCGTTGTGGTTTTTCCATTGGAGCCGGTAATTCCGATAAAAACAATTGGTAGTTGATCTCTGTGTATTCTGGCAAGTTCCTGCAGGAATACCAGACAGTTATCAACAAGGAAATATCGGTCATCCAGGACAATTTCAGGACGATCTACCACAGCCAGATTGCATCCGCGTTTCAGAGCATCCTGGGCATATTCATTGCCGTCAAAATTCTCACCTTTCAAAGCAATAAATATTTCGTTTGGCTTTGCTTTTCTGCTGTCAATGCAAATTCCTGAAGATTTCAGAAAATGACCGTATACGATTTCAATATTTTTCATTTGAATCTATTATCCTTTAGGTTGTTTGCAATCTGCCTGTACAGTTAGAACCCGCCTAATCTGCTTTGGTACAAAAATAGAAACAGATCGAGAATAAAAAAAGACCATCTTAGTGATGGTCTTTAAAATTCGCTGATATTTTAGGTTTCTGATTCTAAAATCCTGTAGGTGTCCCCACTCTGGTCATCGCACAACGGAACCCTATGTCATCGCGGGCTTCAGTTTCAAGCAGGAATCTTCTTGTACCGGGACTCAGATAATAAGCTCTGTCCTTCCAGGAACCCCCTTTATAAACCCTTACCCTGTCATTGATAAGTGATGATCTCTCATACTCATTATTTACGTACATATTCTCTGTGCCTTTTTGGTAAGCTTCTGAAGCAGTATCTGTTTCAGCATAAAACATGGAAGAATTCAGATCCCCGTCAAGATAGTTTCTGTAATCAGATTTTCGGTAATTGAATCTGCTTTCAGCGTCTGCTTCTGTGATGGGAACGCGAATTATCCGTCCAAGGCTATCTACCTGTGGCATATTATCGTTAGCGGGATCTTTATAAATTTTTTCAAACTGGTTTCCACGGAAAGGATTGAATTCGCTTACATCCTGGAAGGAAAGGGGCCTGTAAACATCAGATACCCATTCGTTAACATTTCCTGCCATAGAATATAAGCCATAATCATTCGGCCAGAACGACTTTACCGGGGTTGTAATAGAACCGGCATCGTTAAGTGATCCTGCAACTCCCATCATGTCACCTTTCCCTCTTTGGAAGTTGGCTCGCATTTCTCCCATATTTCTTGGGGAGTCATTTCTAACATTATGACCATTCCATGGATAAATTTTTCGTTCCCAAACCAGCTCGTCCACCGTGTTTCCACGAAGTGCATAGGCGGCAAATTCCCATTCTGCTTCGGTTGGGAGGCGGTATTTCGGAAGCAACAAACCATCTTCGAGCTTAAGGTCCCGGGTATCACTATTTGGATTAAGACTTTCAATGGCATTCCGGTAGGTTGGCTTGTAGATGCCCAAAAGGAAGGCTTCCGTATTGAAATGGTTTTCTCCTTTCTGGTCGGTAGATAATTCAATGATTCCCTCATTAACCAGGAGCATTTCATTTACCCTGTCGGTTCTCCATATGCAATAGTCGTTTGCCTGCAACCAGTTAACACCTACAACAGGATACTGGTTAAAGGTAGGATGACGGAAATAATATTCAACGTAAGGTTCATTGTATGCCATGGGATCTCTCCATACCAGAGTATCCGGAAGAGCATTGTTTACAACATTTCTTTGCGGGTCAACATCTTCGCTAAATATTCTCTCCAACCAATAGATGTATTCACGGTAGTCGACATTCCGAACTTCAGTTTCGTCCATGTAAAAAGAAGAAACGGTAACCCTTCGGGGAACAGCATTCCATTCGTACATTACATCATCCTGAACTCGGCCCATAGTAAAGGTACCGCCTTCAATTAATACAAGACCGGGTCCGGTTTCTTGTTCAACTGCATTCTTTACTTCAAATCCTCCATTTGCGGGATCGTTATATTCCCAGCCTGTTGTGGATGAAGATTTTCCTGTTGATGCTAGGTCCTGATTGCCACCACATGAATAGAGCATTGCTAATGCAATAATGATGACTGGAAAACATTTCAGTTTGATTTTCATAGTGTTACAGCTTTGCTTTTTTATGAAATATCTGTTTAAAAATTCGTAACTTCAAAAATAACTAAATTTTCGGACATTTTATTGCCCTGTGTTTCTTTTTATTTTTCCCATCTATTGTTAATATCAGTGACAATTCATGGGCCCCTAAATTCGGGATATGCACTGATGGTGACGATAGTTGCTGGTCATAACTATAACGAAATCGGTAATTTTTTGTTACATAGCCCGCAGAAAAAATTAATGAACCGAATTTTATCCCTAAATTCTGCCTCAGCCAGAGTCCTGTAATAAACTGATCCTGAATCAGCCCTTCCAGACCATAGATGATCTGGCTGAAGCTTTTTTGTTGCTGATAGATAATATTGGGAGAGATCTGGACAACCTCTCTGCCAAACCTTCTCTCATAAACCGGTAGTATTGCTCCTGCAAATATGACCACCTTTCTCGGTAACCGGGCATTTGGGTCTAAGCTCACAGATGGGTTTGGCCTGAGGAGATGAGAGACCGAAGCCCCTCCGTAGAAGTTTTCGTAAAAACTTACCAGCCCTATTGCGAAATCCGGATACGCGGTATTCTGACTGTATAATATGTCACTTGTAGGATTGGTAAACTCGCCGGTTCTCGGGTTGATCATGTCTCCGAGAATTACCTCAGAAGTATTCAGGCTTCTTTGTACATAGCCCGCCTCTATCCCGGTACTGATGCTTAGGCTTCTGGATATTTGAACGTGATAGGAGTATAAAAGTCCCATTTCAAATTGCCTGATTGCCCCATTTCCCTGTATGTCGTTCATTAATCTTACTCCAAAACCTCCCTGCATTGGTTCAATATATTGATCATATGAGGCAGAGTAGGTAACATAATTGCCACTAATGGATGGCCATTGATTCCGATAGTTTATAAATGCTCTGCGGATATTCTTTTCGACTCCTGTGAATCCGGGATTCAGGTATATACGATTGGCATAAAACTGTGAAAAACTTGGGTCCTGTGCTGAAAGATTTTGACTGAACAGGAGAATAAGCAATGCTAATCCTCCTGCTGAACAAGGAATAATCTTTTTTGAGGGCTTGTATGATAAGGAAGTTTTGATGGCAATAAAATATTGTTAAACTTCGTTTATTCAAACGAAAAATCTGACTTTTTGTTATATCTTCAGTTTTTTTACTGAAAAAACTAATTCTTCTAAATAATGAGAATTGTTCCATTCTTCTTTATGTTCCTTCTCCAGGGAAGTCTGGTTCTTGGCCAGGCAAGTTATTTAACCCGAACCATTGAATGGCAAAATCCCAAAGCTCAACCTCAGGCCGGAAACATCAAAGATATAACTTCATTTTCTAATTCTTATTACAGAGATATAAAAGCTTTGTTTCCCTATTATCATGAAAACATTTCTCTGCAGGAAGGCAGTAAGCCCGATTTACTTAGTTTTATCAGAACGGAAACACAACCGATAAATCCTGATCATCTTCCTGATCATTTTCTGAAAAAACTTACCACCGATTTCCCCCTTGAATTCTATACCTCTTTAGAAAACGGGAATTACGTAATGCAATATACGATTTTCCCCTTTCGGATCAATCCTGTATCAGGAAAACCAGAACGGCTAATGTCTTTTGCTCTTCGCCTGGATCAAACCAGGACTCCCATGGTTCCGCAGGGAAATAAACGGAAATCCCATTCCCTGAAAAATTCTCGGCTTAT
>CAZQOV010000066.1:0-16725 GCA_964595055.1 uncultured Bacteroidaceae bacterium
TTGTATTTTACGGAACGGGAGTGAAAAACCTGGCCACTTTTGGTCCGATGAATCCATTTTTTTCACCTAGCTTTGATGAGTTCAACTTTGGCTCAAGCATTCGTCTTGGTGACAATGTGACCATTGGTGCTTCCTTTCATTTCAGGGAATATAGTCCGATGAATGGGGGGTACTTTGCTCCGTTTGGGGAATAGAGGACACGGAGAAAGAGAATATAACTGTAATCGTGTAGGAACACAGTGAACTACGGAGAAATATGGAATAGCAGGACATTTTGGAGCCGTGTTGCTCTTTGAAGGACGCAGAGGAAGAAATTACAACTTTTTTTGCTATGCTTTATTCTTACCCTGTAAGTGGTCAAATTGATTAGCCATGGCAACTCATGGTAAAGACGTCACGGTAATCCCCACCGGGTTTTTGATTTACGGAGTATTGAAGAAAGTCAAAAAGAATATTTAATTGATACAAATATACTTATCGGATATACCGGTGATTGTTGCCCAAAAAGGTTAATAGAATATCACACAGCTAGGTTGTGAAACAGGTAGAGTTTTGCCTGTAGTTTGGAGGCTTCCATCCTCATTTATCTTCAGGAGAACGATCTCATTTTGATCCTGATTACCGGCAACCAGGTATTTTCCTGAAGGACTTATATTGAAGTCGCGCACCACGCCAATGTCTTCAAAGTAGTTCCCCATGCTTGTCAGTCTGCCATCATCCATGATTTCAAAGACAGCAATGGAATTTACCCCCCGGTTGGATGCATAAAGATATTTGCCGTTAGGATGGATTCTGATGGCTGCAGCTTTTGTATATGCAGAGGGGTCTACGTCCAGTGTACTTTTTTTATCGATGATTTCAAGACTACCATTTTCATTATTGATCTCACAGGCGACTACTTCATTACTTAATTCGGTGAGGATAAATACCCATTCACCGTTTGCGTGGAAAGCCATATGACGCGGACCGCTTCCCGGTTCAAGCTGAAGGAATTCATGCTTCCCGTTAGGAGTAATTTCACCGTTTTTTTTCTGTTTATAAATCATGATCTTATCGATTCCAAGATCAGCCGAATATACATATTTGCCATTCATGGAAGCATGTATATAATGGGCATGGGGTCCTTTCTGGCGATCATCATTTGGTCCCGATCCTTTATGCTGAAATGAGGAGAGGGGAGGGGTGAGTCTGCCGTTCTTGTCAAATGCATATGAAACCACAGAACCATTGCTGTAATTGGCGGCATAGACGATATCATAAACCGGATTGACAGATATGTGGGTAGGGTTCTTACCTCTACTGGGCTGCTGATTGATATGAGAGAGCTCCGAAACCTCATCATTAATCCTGAACGCATTTATGCTTTGTTCCTTTTCAAGACCTTCAAAGTTTTTGGAACTTACGGCAAAGAGGAAATGTTTGTCATTCGATAAGGCGAGGTACCCAGGTCTTGTTCCTCCTTTTGTTCTCTTAAATAACTCCATATCACCTGTTTTCTCATCCAGATGGTATATCGCTACTGCCTCTTCAAGATTCCTGTCGGTTGTTCCTACGATAAAGGTGGTTTTTTGAGCATTCATAGTGATGGGTATTTTAAGTAGGATTATGAAAAATATTGTTTTCATTTAAATTATGTTCTGATGATTTATTTTAACAATAAAGTAGATGTGAAAGTTTTGATTCGGGCTGAATATATGTTAAGCAATTGCAGGCGCGGATTATATTCGATTGATTGGATACTATTTCAGGTCGGGTATGCCAAAGACCTGGTTATAGAGATAACTTCCACTCAACAAAAGTACTTTTTTCTTAAGATTTTTTAAAACCCGATTTATTATATTTCATTCAAATAAAATCTTCTCTTATCGGATAGAAGGAATCGATAAGCCTGGCGGTTTTAGAGATTACTTTGATGCTGTGTTCCCTGTTGGGGGGGACTGAAAACATATCCCCTTGCTTAAGAACCTCATCCGGTTCTTCTTCATAGTAGAAAATGATTTCACCTTCAGCAACATAGGAAGTTTGCTCATGCGGGTGTGAGTGAGGCGGATCGGCTTCTTCCCATGGTCCTCCGGTAAAGTCGATGAGAACTGTCATGAGGTTTCCCGTGTGGATTAATTTTCTTTTCACCCTTGAACTTACTGCGGTATATGATACATCATCAAACTTAAGTACTGGCATAATTGTTAGATTAAAAATATGTACTAACCAAATTTAAGCATTAAATTGAAACTTTTAATAATCAAAAACACACATAAATATGAAATATCGTAGATTCGGGAAGACCCAGATGGATGTATCAGAGATTGGTTTTGGTGCCTGGGCTATTGGCGGAAGCTGGGGAGAACAGGATGAGAATGATTCTCTTGAAGCTCTTGAAACCGCTATCGATGCAGGTGTAAATTTTATTGATACCGCTGCAGGTTATGGAAATGGAAAATCGGAGCGAATCATCGGAGATTTTCTGAAATCGAGATTCGAAACCGTATATGTAAGTACCAAGACTCCCCCTAAGCCTGGAAACTGGCCCCCTTCACCCTATGATAAAATAGAAGAAAGGTATCCTGAATCCTATTTAAGAGAGAATATTGAAGAACGTCTCAAGAACCTTAAGATGGAAAGCCTTGATATTTTACTTCTTCATACATGGACAAGGGCATGGAATGACAACCCTGTTGCTCTGGAAACTCTTCAAAAGATCAAATCGGAAGGACTTGTTAACTATATTGGTATATCGACTCCTGAACATGATCAAAACTGTGTGATACAGCTTATGCGGGAAGGCTTGATAGATGCGGTTCAGGTTATTTATAACATTTTTGAGCAGGAACCGGCTGCACAATTATTGCCTGTGGCCGTGGAAACGGGAACGGGTATTATTGTGAGGGTTGCTTTAGATGAAGGAGTGTTGACAGGGAAATATAAGGGTGATGAAGAATTTGACGAGGAGGATTTTCGGAGCAAATATTTTGCCGGTGACCGTCTCAAGCGGGCGGTTAGGAGGACGAATAAAATAAAAGAAGATTTCAGGGGATCGGAATTTACCATGCCTGAACTGGCATTGAAATTTGCCATGTCTCATGAGGCAGTATCCACTGTTATTCCGGGAATAAGAAACAAGAAACAGGCAGAGATAAATACGAATGTTTCGGGCCTTCCCGGATTGACCAAAGATGAATTGGAAAGATTAAGGGATTATCGTTGGAACAGGGGATTTTGGTATGGGGGGAAGTAGGGGGTAATGGAGGATATACTATGGACCATAGACGATGGAAGCGACCTGGACGACTTTAGAGATGGATTAGACCACTGGATGGTTCTTTGATGAAGAAAAGGGTGAAGGATGTGGGGAGGACTATGGATCATTTATTGGCAAGGTTACTGCCTTTTAATAAGCAGGAAGATCTATAAAAAAGTAATAAAACAAGAGGAATGTTTTTTGTTTAATGAATCTGTTTAATTATGTCAGAGCGACTATTAATAATAAATTCCGCAGAACCTGATGATTTCAGATTTACTGATCCTCTGCAGCAGATCTTAAGTGTTTGCAAGATTTCGGAAGAATTGCATCACTGGACTGAATTTAAAGGTATAGAACAAATTGATGAATATGAGGGTGTTATCATAAGCGCATCTCCCAGAGGGGATAATGATAATTTTAATGAACGTCTTTCTGCATTCCGTTGGTTAAAAACATTTAAGAAACCGGTATTTGGCATCTGTGCCGGTCATCAACTGACAGCTGTTACTTTTGGTTCCAGGTTAATAAAGGATGTAGAGGCTGAAGAAGGAAAAGTGAAAGTCAGAATTCTTAAGGAAGACCCTATCTTTTTAGGGATGAAAGAAGAGCTTGATACAGAACAACATCATAATGATTCTGTTTCTTTACCGCTGGATTTTGATCTCCTGGCAAGCTCCGAAAAATGCACGGTTCAGGCAGTAAAGCATAATTCATTCCCGATATATACAGTTCAGTGGCATGCTGAACAGTCGAATCCGGAGATGGTGTTGAATTTTGTGAGGATAGTACTTGGAGAACACTGGGCAGTAAGCAGCAGGCCATAGGCAGAATGGTTGACGGCTAAAAGTGGAATTTATGTTGGATAATAATGATCATTGCAGGATTAAGCATATTGTTATATTCAGATTATTGATACGAGAATTTTTCTAATAATGGGTGCTTTGCTATATTCTATACCCGCTAAACAGTCACAAACTTCTAATCTAATCGGGACCGGAATGATTGCCCCACTACCTCTCGATAGTGTTTGAAAATGGATGGTTGGATGAAAATGATTTCTGTGAGAGTATTCTCAAGGCAACAGATGAGATAATAAAATTTGTCACCTTCAAGGGTGAAGTGCTCTGCTCTTCAAACAGACCCGGTCCTTTAGGTGATTATGATGAATATTTGGGATGTTAACCTGAAATTGATGAGGAACATGGATTTCAGGGAGTAATATATGGGATGATGGGGGAGATGGAGATGAGATAGTAAACCATACTTATGCAATCAAGGTATGGATTACGCAAGCTCATACCCATGGAGTTTTTCAATCCCATGCCATGTTTTGGGGCTTACCGCCTGGCTGTTATTTCAAAGAGTATTTCTCACAGGCTTGGACGGGATCCCACCCCCACCGCCGCCACCATGTGCATCTTTTGATGTAAAATTTTCCAAAATCTCAGCATCGGATTTATCTGTTTTTTTAATTTTTTTTCAACCAACCATAATTCATAATATATTAAAACCCAAAATTGTTAATAACTTGGGCTTTATATCCTTTAATAAATATAGACTCTACTCTGAAAAAGTGTCAAATGTAGTCACTCTATTCTATTGCCTACCGGTCCGCTAAGGCAGAGGAGTTGCTCAAAATAACCAACATGGCAAAAGTCTCAGCTGTGATGGAATTTAAGGGCTTGTAGCATTTTTCGGACTACACTGAATAAATGATAAAAGATTGAGGTATAAAATTTCAATTATTCGCCTGACATTTATTATTTACCTCGGAGCATGAAACTCAAAGAGTAAAAAAAAAGATGATGGAACACAGGTTTTGATAAGCCGTGATCTGGATGAAATAGAAAAAGATGGCAAGCTGAAAGTGCTTGTCAGCTATAACAGTACGAGCTATTTTCTTTTTAGGGGTCAGCCTATGGGATTTGAATATGAGTTAATGACGAGGCTTACAGATCATCTTGACCTTTATCTGGAATTGATCATTACAAAAAAACTGAATTCAGTGTTTTATGACCTGAACCAGGGTGATTTTTCCGGGGATTCCAGATTCTATACGACGAATTAAATTCAGCATGACTGCATATAATTGTGGATATTATCAGATCAAAGATGCACAGGCACTGGCAAATGCGAATCAGCTTAACGAGAATAATGTCTGGGAAGAAAATGTGGAGGAAATGGTTCTGGCACCAGGTTATTCCGGTACTTATAATATGGATATTGTGAAATATGGGTATGTCAGGAGAACTGAACCTGTAACATATGTAGAACTAATATTGGAGAGATGTGATCATTATATTAAATTCATTAATGAGTGAAATTAGCAATAAACCGGTATTAACTAACATAGAAATCACCAATTAAGCCCCTTGCGGATGCTGTTTTGTTTATGGTTATCATTATCTTTGCAAGAATACTGGCTGTTTTGCTCTCGAAAAGGCGCAAACTCCTGATGAGTAGCTGATTCTGAGGAAGATATTGCGAATTATAAACTATATACCTGATTATTATGGTAATAACTTTTGGTGAGATTATGCTTCGCCTGGCAACACCAGGCAATCTAAGATTTTCACAAACGGATAACTTTAATGCTCTTTATGGAGGAGGTGAGGCCAATGTGGCCATATCTCTCGCTAATTATGGTATTCCGGTGGAATTTGTGAGTCGTTTGCCTCAAAATGATCTTGGAAGAGCGGCACAAATGACGCTCAGGAAATATAATGTTGGGACCCGGTATATTACCTGGGGAGGAGAGAGGCTTGGGATTTATTTCCTTGAAACAGGCGCTGTGAGCCGGGCAAGCAAAGTGATTTACGATCGTGCACATTCGGCAATTTCAGAGATCGAACCGGGAATGATCGACTGGGATAAGGTATTTGAAGGGGCAAACTGGTTTCACTGGACAGGGATTACTCCCGCCATCTCGGAAGGAACAGCAAAAGTTTGTGAAGAAGCTATTAAAAAAGCAAATGAAAAAGGTATAACCGTTTCGACCGATTTAAATTACCGAAAAAAACTATGGAAATGGGGAAAAGATGCACAGGAAGTTATGCCTGGACTTGTGAAAGGATGTGACATCATTCTGGGAAATGAGGAAGATGCAGAAAAATCGCTGGGAATTCACCCTCAGGGAGTGGATGTAACCAAAGGCGAGGTGGAAGCCAAAGCCTATCAGTCGGTATCCGAGCAAATCATGGAAAAATACCCAAGATGTAAAAAGGTTATTACAACACTCCGCGGCTCCATTAGTGCAAATCATAATACCTGGTCAGGTGTATTGTGGGACGGGGAAACCTTATTTGAAGCACCCAAATATGATATCACCCACATTGTAGACAGGGTAGGGGGCGGCGATTCCTTTATGGGCGGACTCATTTATGGCTTGATGACCTATATGGATAATGATCAAAATGCACTTAATTTTGCCGTGGCCGCATCGGCACTGAAGCATACAATCTATGGTGACTTCAACCTGGTGACTGTTGAAGAGATTGAGAAACTTATGGGAGGTGATGCTTCGGGGAGAGTGTCGAGGTAGTTTATTAGTTGTGCAGTTGGAATAGCAGATGATGAATAGCAGATGAAATGCCTGGATTGAAAATGATTCAGAGAGAAAACTAATTGACTATATATAGCTCTGATATGATTTCGTAATAAGTAAGTTTATTAGAACTATCTTTGTATTCTTCTGAGCGAATAAAGTCTTTATAAATCAAAGGGAATATTTAATAAAATATTATAAAAATGTCAAAAGCAGAAATACATACAGAAAAAGGCGTAATGAAAGTGGATTTTTACGATGAAGATGCTCCAAAAACTGTGGAAAACTTTATCAAACTGTCAAAGGAGGGCTTTTATGATGGGTTGAACTTTCACCGGGTTATTCCCGATTTTGTGGTGCAGGGAGGATGTCCGGAAGGAACAGGAATGGGCGGTCCCGGTTATACAATCAAATGCGAACTGGAAGGGGATAATCAATATCACGATCGTGGAGTGTTATCCATGGCACATGCAGGCAGAGATACCGGCGGGTCCCAGTTTTTCATCTGCCATAGTCGCAGGAATACCAGTCACCTCGACCGGCAGCATACCTGTTTTGGAAAGGTTTACGAAGGCCTGGATGTTATAGATGATATAAGGCAGGGGGATAAGATTGAGAAGATTGTGGTGACTGAGGAATAGAAATATTATCCACACAATTAAAACTGGTTAACATTTGATCGAACAACAGAGATCGCCCGGAAATTGTGTGGAAGGCATTAAATCAGTTGGAATGCCTTCCAGTCATTAAAGATACCCGGGTAGGGCACAGGTTGTGGAAACATAAAAATTAGTAAACCGAACAGCTTCCTAATAAAAACAGGGATTTATTGAACCTCAACCCACACTCTTTTCTCACTGCTCTCAATAATGGCTTCCACCAGCTTAATGATGTAATGTGCTTCTTCAAAAGTGGCGAAGACAGGTTTGTGCTCTGTGAGTTTTTTGCCGTCGTAAATGAAGTGGTAAAAAGCCTTTACATTGTTTGTCATGGCATCGTTCCATCCTTCCGGATGACCGGCAGCTAGTCCGGTAATTTGTTGGGTTTCGGGAGACATCCACTGGGGATTCCTGATCACTTCCTGGTTGGGCTCGTCTCTGTGTCCTACCCACATGCGATCGGCCAGTTCCTGGTTCCAGTAAGCTGAGGATTTTGTACAGTTTACCTCGATATCCAGCCGGCATTTTCTGCCGGCACTTACCTGTGATACCATGAACATACCCTGGGACCCGTTGTCGAATTCCACCATGACCATTCCCGCATCTTCCACTTCTATGTTCATATCTTCAAAATCTCCCGTCGCTTGCTTCGCAAAGGCTTCCACCATCCCCCGGGCTTTTTTGCGGATGGGAATGTGGGTCATTAATTTACCATAGACCTTTACAATTTTGGAATCGAGAATCGTTTGGGCGGTATCCATCCAGTGGGATCCTATATCAGCCATGGTATTGGAACTTCCACTCAAGGCTTTATCCATTCGCCAGTTGTAGTCTGTTTCATGTAACAACCAGTCCTGCAAATAGGTTCCATGAACCAAGAGAGGTTTTCCATAAAAACCGGATTTCATTTTATCCTTCATGTCCTGCACCAATGGATTCATGCGATAATTGAAGTTTACCGCTGCTACGATATGAGGATTTTTCTCAAGAAGTTTTACCAGTTCTTCAGATTCGCTCGAATCCCGGGCAAGAGGTTTTTCTGAGAACAGGTGCTTACCGGCTTTAATGATCTTTTCATTGATTTCTTTATGAAGGAAATTCGGGGTGCAATTATGAATGACATCAATTTCGGGATCTTCAAGAATTTCATCAATGGATGGGGTAACAATAGGGATATTCCATCCAGCGGCTTTCTTCTCCGCCAGACCGGGATCAATATCTGTACAGGTTTTTACTTCGGCGATACCTGTTCGTCGAATGGCTTCAATATGACTCGGGCTGATGTAGCCCATTCCAATTACGGCAGATTTTAATTTCATGCTTTAGTGATTATTACCAGGTTTATATTGTATATGTATTTATGATTCAAAGATGATAATCCGAAATCAGAATCGGAAAGTCTATTAAAAATCATTAAAACTCCTTCTTTAGATGTCTAAATAGCCAACTATTCTTTTTCATGAAACCATTCCACGCTATTCCTGTGGTGTTTACTGTTGCATTTTTTATGTCAAGTATAATGCAGTATCCTGCTAATTGTCTTTATTCCTCTTTAGCATGAATGATCATTCTAAGCTTCAGATCCGAACTGGAGAAATCTGTACTAACATAATTGACAGTTGACTCTGAAGTGAGTTCTCCCGCAGATAAAGATTTTTGACCTCTGTGTGGTAGGAGAACTACATTTTTTTTACAAGATTGGGATAGAATATATCTGAAGTATGATTCCATTTATTGGATGTATGGGTATAAATTTAAGAAAATCGGGGGAATTGAATCTATTTATTTTATCAATAATCTACTTTTGTTGATAAACTTTCTGAAAAAAATCATTATCTGAGATGGAAACCTCAGGTTGCAAATTTTTCATACTAGCATCTTTAATCGCTAAATTTCACTTTTAATATAAAAAAGAGCAAACTATTATCATAAGCCTATTTTCGAAACCTATTCAAAGTTAAAAAAAGAAAAAAAATATAATTTATGTTTCTGATTCTTTGAGTAAGCCTCATGTTATTCTTGTTGAAAAAGTGTTAAGTATCATTAAGACAGTGTCTTAAAACCTTCGAGGTCTTATAAGATACCTCAGCTCACTGCAAGTACATTGCAGTCTGAAGAAATTTTATTAACACTAATAAACCAAATTAATAAATTGTAAGGATTTTTCGGGTTTTTGAAAAGCTGTTGTGGGTTAATAAAAAAGCCTGAAAATATTGATTTTCAGGCTTTTAGCGGTCTGGACGGGACTCGAACCCGCGACCTCCGGCGTGACAGGCCGGCATTCTAACCAAACTGAACTACCAGACCATTGCTGTAGTGCGGTGCAAAAATACATGTTTTTTTTATTCTGCAAAAACAAAAATTAAAAATTATAAAAAATATCTAACCGTGCTGTATTTTATATTGCGTTCTGAAAGATGATTCTTTATGAATTTGAAATATTCTTCCCTACTTCCCAGAGTTTCCGGCGGATTCACTCCTGTTTTATCAAATAATCCACATAATATTAATTTCGCCGCTGCAGTGCAGGTATAGCCCGTTGTTCTTGCCATAGAAAGAATACCGGTTTTTTCATCATACTCATCATAAAGATCATAAATGTATTCAACCTCTTTGCCTTGCTCCGTACCTTCAACTATAACCCTCATGATGGTAAACTCTTTCTCCCCTTTTTTCCGTTTCCAGTTTTCCTGCAGGAGCGCTAGAGAAAGATCTGCAGGTTTGACTTTTTGTTCTCCAATATTAACTTCCTTGCTTGAGAAATATCCCAGATGTTTTAAAACTTTAAGGTACTCCACTGTACCGGGATAGCGAAGTGTTTTTTCCACCATATTGGGAACTTCAGTCATGGAGAAAAGAAGGGATCGGAGTCCGTCGGAATTAAATGCTTCCAGGCTGCCCACAGGGTCAATATCCATCAGTTCAACATCTGATAATGCCGGCTTTGATATTATCCGGCCATTCTCTTTCAAGCGTGCAGGCCTGGAGTATTCTTCTATTACATCAGCAGGTGACCAGGAAACTTTGTATTCCAGTGGCCATTCACGTTTTACGGGTAAACCCCCAACGAGACATTTATAGGAATTCACTTTCATGTTTGCATGGTGATATCCCAGGATGACGTTGCACATTCCCGGTGCAACGCCGATATCAGGGATGAGGATACAATTATTTTTCTTTGCGAGCGAATTCAGCTCCATGTAATCTTCAGGACAAAAAGAGATGTCGACCATGTTTTTACCTTTTTCTATGACATTTTTCATGATCTCAAAACCGAGATTACCTGGAGTTGCGCCCACAATAAGATCCATATCCTTGATTCTTTTGATCAGGACAGATCTATTCGTGAAATCGTTATGGTAGGTGTTGATCCCCTTTCCGGAAAGCTTATCCAGGGCTCTTTTATCTATGTCCATTACGTCTACATTATGACCAATGAGTTTAAGATCATTTGCTATGAGACTTCCGACATGTCCTGCTCCGAGAACGAGGATTTTTTTTCCGTCCATACGTAGTTTTTTCTGCAAATTACGATTTTCGCTTAAGATTTTTATAAGATCAAGAACCTGTGGGTTTCAAAAACTCTCAGGAACTGTTCTTATTACCACTTACCAATTTGCACTACATCATCAACTATTCCATCACCTTAACCTCAATTTCAACCTTTACTTCCTCGCCGTAAAGTAAAGCTTTGTTCCCAACATCATAATCCACCCTGTTAATGGTGAATTGTCCTGTGAATTGCGATGTATTTCCAAGCTGAGTATATGAAAACGGGAATTCTACTGCTCTGGTGGTTCCTTTTATGGTAAGATCAAAAGTTCCGTTGAAGTTTCCTTCATTTATTTCCTCAATATCCTTCAATTCCATGGTAATATCAGGATATTTTTCTTCCCAGAAAAATTTTTTTGCCTGAAGGTGATTGTCTCTCATGTTTGTTCCTGTGTTAACGGTCGAAACTTCAACTGACGCTCTGATGCTTGAATTATCGGGGGTATCCGGATTAAAATCAATGCTGGCTTCGAATCCTTCAAAACTTCCTTCAACCTTACCTCCGACATTATCGATATAGAATTTTATGGATGCATCATATGTTTGGGCTCCGGTGCTCAGAAAAAAAAGGGGGGGTAACAGGAGCATTAAATATACTTTCTTCATTGTTTTTTAATTTAATTTGTCAATCAAAAAACAGCACAGGAGTATATTTTGTTTTGGATATGTCGATTTAAGATCGGGATTTAAATAGAATTAATTTGAAATAACAGGTCTTTACCCTGAAAACATCAGAGCAATCCTCCAAAAAATATGGCATTGGCGAATATTTTATTGGTCCCATGCCACAGTCCCCTGAAATTAGGATTATCAACAAAATGAATGATACGACCATTGCCTGATCTGTGAACCATAACATAGGGTGAATTTGCGATCCGTTCTACATTTTCATCCGAGGAATATCCACTTAAAAGAGGTGATTCCGTGTATTTTGCAGGAAAGGCGAATGCTGATCCATTTTCTTTAATAACTGTGGCTCTGTTTTTGAATACCGGTATTTCGGGATTTCTGTATCCATAAAAGAGAGGATGGCTGAGATCAGCATTGATTTTAAATATACTTCCTGCAATTCTGTGGATATCATTCACCTTATACCTGTCGGCGTAATTAAATCCTGTAGGATCCGGTTCGGCTTCCGGGACAAATTCAATATTGGTGAAATTGTTTTCATTCAGCCACCATAGAGGATAGACGATGGAAATTAAGGTGCCACCCTGATCAAGCCACGTTTTCAGTTTTTCATGCCCCTTTTCATTGATTATATCAAGGTTCCAGCCGGAAATACATAGGGTAGTATAGCGATCAAGATCGACACTTTCCATTCTGTTTCCATCCAGCAAAGTTACCGGCATTCCATAATTTATATCCATGAGATGCCACATTTCACCGGAAGTGTATGCATGAGATCCTTCACCTGTAACTATTGCAACTTCAGGCTTTTTTAACCTCTCCATGCGACCGGAACCAAGGTTTATGCCCATATCGCTTAAGCCGGTATTTAATCTGTAAAAGCTAACATTATACCTCGATGAAACTTTATCTGCCATTTGCAGTAAATCATCAGGCTTTAAAGATTGATCATGTATGGGAATAATAATGGATCCAAAGTTAAATTTTTTTCCTTCCATACTAAATGGTTTCGTAGCTACATAGATGTTAAGGTCATTATTCAGCAGTGTGTACAAAGCTGCCGGGGAATTATAATCATCCCATTCCATAACCAGTGCATAATTGCCATTTCCGGTCAGCGCTGGTTTTGCCGGGAGATATGAATTCACTATTTCTCCACGAATATTTGAAAGATCTCGCCTATTTCTGATTTCATCATAGTTAATGTTGTAAGAATAGGGAAGGGTCCAGGTGGAAACATCGTAGAAAGTGCTATCCTTGAATTCATCTATGGGATCAAAAAAAGAAAGGATAAGATGGTATTGTTCCTGCGAAGTTTCTATGATGAAGGAATGATCTTTCTCATAAACCTGTCCGTTGAGTGTGTAATTTTTGTTTATTTTCCGGATAAGGATCTGGTGTTTGTTGAGAAGATCGATGAAATTATTCAAACGTGTATGATCATATTTTTCGGAAAAAATATAGGCTTGCACCTGGCTCTTTTTGCCGTTTTCAACAGACTTTCTGAAAAAATCTTTTTGATAGTGTTTTAATTCTTCATTAAGAGCAGTTGCAGCTCTGAGTGTTGACAGGCTTACCCGAAAATGATTTTTTACGGCATAGGGAAAAGATCTAAGTCCGTGTTCAGTTTCCCTCAGATGTCCTCTGTACCCCGCCTGTTCGAAAAGAATACCGATACTTCCATGTGCATCAGGATAGGAAGATCCTTTTCCAAAGTAGTAATCATCAAATCGTTCTTCGGTGAAATATCTGACCCCTGCTTCATCCAGCGTTTCAGCATGAAATTCAGCAATTTTACGGGTTAGGGTGTAGTTTTTTTCAGGTACAATCGGGTTATTTCTGCTTTTCACTCCCGGCTGAAAAAAGAAGGTTGAGTTGGCTCCCATTTCATGGTGATCGGTAAGCACATGGGGAAGCCACTTGTGAAAGAGTTCAATTCTTCCTTCTGTCTCTGGATGGGTTAGCGGAATGTAATCCCGGTTAAGGTCAAACCAGTAATGGTTCATTCTTCCTCCGGGCCAGGGTTCATTAAAGCCCCTGGAGGCAGGATCGGATACCAGGTTTTGGCTCCTGTTCTGGTTGATCCAGCTGGCGTGCCGGGTAAAACCGTCTGGATTCAGGCAAGTATCTACTATAATAATATTCTCTTTGAGAAAATCTTTCAGCCAATCTTCTTCCGATGCAGCAAGGTAATACATGGTTAGCAGTGAAGAATTGCTGGCACTGGATTCATTTCCATGGACTCCGTAGCCAAGGTGGATGACAAGAGGATCAGTTATCCCAGGCCGAGATTGGTTTCCGTATTTTGTCTTTTGTATATGGTTTTTTCTTATTGTTTCAAGTTTATCATGATTTTCGGGATCTGTAAATACCAGGTAAACCAGTGGCCGGTTTTCCCAGCTTCGTGCATATTCAAACAGTTGAGCGCGGTTGCTTTCTTTTGCTATGGAGCGGGCGTAAGCAAGGATCTGGTCATGCGAGAAATGCCAGTCACCCACCTGGTAATCTGTAATTTCTTTGGGTGTGAAAATTTTGTCATTAAGTTCAATTGCTTCAGGAAAATAGTAGGATAGTTTCGTTTGGGACGTGACATTGAATGAGGCACTGAGGAGGTAGCAAAAAAGAGATGCTGTGAAAACAAATTTCATATTCAACAAGGATTTAATGAAAAACAGGGGCTGAAGTTAGAAATTTATCGGTAAAAATGGCTGAAAAAGAATCAGAAATCCGCTTAATTCCTCTTATGGATTGGGATTTTTAAAAAAACTGAAATTTACACTGCCATAATATCTCAGATCAAAAAAACCGGGCAAGGAATGGAACCGATAATGGGAAGGATGCTCAAGAATGAACCATCCATCGGGTTTTAAAATGGATCTGGAAAGAATTAGTTCCGGGACACTTTCAAATTCTTTCAGGTCATAAGGGGGATCAGCAAAAACTATATCATAGGTCTGATTAATTTTTTGAATGGCCTTAAAAAAATCCGTTTTAAACACTTGTATATTTTCAGCATGTAGTGTTTCAATAGCCTTTTTTATGAATTTGAAGTGCTGGAAATTCTTTTCAACCATATGGATCTTTCTGGCTCCCCTGGAAGCGAATTCAAATCCTACACTGCCCGTGCCGGCAAATAAATCAAGAACCTCAAGATCATCAAAGCGGATATGATTGGATAGAATATTAAACAATCCTTCCTTTGCCAAATCGGTGGTGGGGCGCGCCCTGAAATTCCGGGGTGGTTTTATTATTCTGCCACCGTATTTACCACTGATAATTCTCACTTATAGTTTTGAATAAATAACTGAAATAATTTTCATTCATATCTCCTGCAAGTTCAAAATCAAATTCATTGGGAAGGGTAATTATATTTTTATGGTAACCTGACATGATTTTCCAAATCTCATCGGTTTTTACAATATGCCCGGAATAGTATACTTCTTCGCTATCGGATTCAAGCTGAAGTTTATCCAGGGTATTCACAAAATGGTAAAGGAATTCTTCATCATTTCTCACCCTATAAAGATTATAATATTGCAGCGTGGTTTTATCAAGCCTTGCAAAATGACAAATAGAGGGGGAAGTATAAATATAGCAGGCATTTTTATCATGTTTATGCACGGAAAAAATATAATCCAAAAAAGAGCCGGTAAGGTGTTCAATTACGGGATGATTTCGAAAATCTGAGAATAAGTTATTCAAATCCTGATCAATCACAAAACAATAATTAATCTGCTTATCTTTGGTGGCTTTTCTTTCCAGTTTATTTTTTCTCAAAGAGCCGAACTGAATATGCATTAGCATGTCTGCATCGACATCAATTTCCGGGGGAGCAAGAGAAACCTTACTTGAATTAATTAGAAGGGAAGAGGAACGAAAGCTTAATTCACGAAATTTTATAAGTTCTTCTTCCTGTTTGAATAACTGTCTGGTATTTGTTACGGAGCCAGTTTGGCGATGGATAATGGTAATGATATTTCCTTCTTTATCGAGGATTAATAAAGAAAATCCATCCGGGTTTACCTGGATGGATAGTCTGTAATCTTGTGTATTTTTTATGGAATACTTTTCTGAAACGAATTTGAAATCGTTCATACAAAAAAGCTTATTCCCAGTTTCCTGTAAGTGTACCTTCTGTTAGCGAACCTATTTTCAAACCGGGGAATTTTACAATTTTCTCTCTTTCATAGGTGTAATTTACCACTAGCTGAGGGTCAAGTCCTTTTAAAAGGTCTTCGTAGAGAACTGATACCTCAACGACTTTCACATTTAAATCGCTGGAAGTTTTGAATTCATCTGCTTCCATTTTAAAATGTTTTCCGTCTGTAAATGGTACGTATCTGAGAGAATCGATCGGATAATCTTTGTCAAATAGTGAATCTTTTACTGAAATTTTAGTGGTCTCTCTTCGGATCAATCCTCTTTCAAGAGCGGCTTCCCTTGCTTTTCTGATGCTCCCAAGTTCATCAATAAGTTCTTCGGGGATTGTACCAATTGCTTTTGTGATAGCAAAGGAATCATTTTTAAGAAAATCAATGAGCGTATCAAAACTACTGGTGTACACCGTATGTACATCCTTGTATGCTTTCTGTGCTTCACGAATATCAATGAGTCTTTCAATGGCAGCTTGCTCTCTAACATCTTTGGCCTTATTAAATCTGATTGGCGTCATAATGCTTTCGTAAACTAAATAGGCAAGTGCTAAAATGGCAATACCGAGAATAATCTGGATTACTGTTCTCATTATTAAAAATGTTATTTGTTTTATAAGTTTGCCGACAAATTTAGAAAAAAAAATAGATTATGTGTTTTAAATTTTGCTTTTCTTTAGAATATGTTAAAAAACTTTATATATACGGAATTAAAGCAGAATCTGGAATTTGAACCTACCCCAAGTCAGGATCGCCTGCTTAATATGTTGGGTGAATATCTTTCTGTTTCCAGTTCCGATGAGATTTTTCTTATTAAAGGATATGCCGGTACAGGTAAAACGACAACGGTAAATGCTTTAGTGCATACACTGGCAACTTTTAAGCAAAAAACTGTATTGCTTGCTCCAACAGGCAGGGCTGCTAAAGTTTTATCGTCCTATACCTCCT
>CAZQOV010000067.1:0-16712 GCA_964595055.1 uncultured Bacteroidaceae bacterium
CACCCCTCACCGTCCACCGTCCACCGTTCACCGTCCACCGATAACCGATAACCGTTCACCGCTCACCGATCACCGCTCACCGCTCACCGTTCACCGTCCACCATCCACTGCTCACCGTTCACTGCTTACTTCCCTCACTCCCTTACCCTCACCGGATACTCCGGTCTCCCATACTCCTTCGGCGGATTTTTCTCAAGCTCTTCCAGGATGATCTCGATGGCCTTTTCAAGCTGTGGATCATGACCTCTAATTACTTCGGAGGGAGTTTGTTCAACCTCGACATCCGGTGGCACACCCACGTTTTCAACGATGAATCCATCTTCTGTCCATATGGCCACGTTTGGAGCAGTTACATAACCTCCGTCCATGAGAACCGGGAATCCAAGGGTTCCAACAAGACCTCCCCAGGTGCGCTTTCCTACCAGGGTTCCTACATCAAACTTACGGAACATCCACGGAAGCATATCACCACCTGAGCCGGCAAGTTCGTTTATTAGCATGACTTTAGGCCCTTGAATGGATGCGCTTGGTGTTTTCAGATCGTTAGCATAGCGCATATTCCAGTGGCTCTGGTATGGACGCATGAGTAAATCAATATAATAATCGGCTATGAGACCACCACCGTTAAATCTTTCATCAACAATAATGGCTTTTTTATCTGCCTGCGGGAAGAAGTAGCGTTTGAAGTACTCATGACCCTGACCGGCAGTATTCGGTACATAAACATATGCCACCTGACCATTTGTAGCTTCGTGAACCTTCTTGAGATTTCCTTCCACCCAGTCACGGTTCCTGAGATCATATTCATGCCTTACCGGAACAACTTCAATTTTCCTTGAGCCACTTCCATCCGGATTAGGTCCTACTTCAATTTCCACAATTTTATCGGCTGTATTCTCAAAAAATTTGAAGAAATTATCCTCTGCAGTCACTTCTTTTCCATTAACAGCAAGAATATATTCTCCAACCTCAACATTCAGCCCCGGCTCAGTAAGTGGTGAACGGAGCCTGGGATTCCAGTTGAGTCCTTCGTATAATTTTTCAATCCTGTACCTGTTATTTTCCACTATATAATCTGCTCCAAGCAAACCTCCTGGTACCCTGTCCGGGTCATTGAGGCTGGCTCCCCCTCCTACCCTGTGGTGACCAACGGCAAGTTCACTGCACATCCACTGTATTATCCTGTTCAGGTCGTTGCGCGTTGCCAGGTGAGGGAGGAATACTTCATATTTTTCCTTCATAGCAGGCCAGTCAGCTCCATGCATGCCCGGATCGTAAAAATAATCCCTGTTAATTCTCCAGGCTTCTTCAAAAATTTGCTTCCACTCATCTTTCGGATGAATCTTAACCTCAAAACTTCCTGTGTTGATCACACCTTTTCCGGACTCAGGCTTAACTCCGGCATCTCCAATTCCCCACATCCCATTTTTACGATATAACATTTTATTTCCATCTGCCGAAACAATAAATCCATCAAGCTGGTCCACCTCCTTATCTTCCCGTTCCTCAATTGTAAATTTCTTAAGACTCCTGTTACCATCATTATTTGCAATAAAGAGTATTTCACCCTCTTTCGCCGATTGCAGCATGCTATACCGTCCTGTTTCAACGGGAAGAGCGACAATTCTGTTTTGAATATTCTCAAAATCAATTTTTATGCCCTTTTCTTCCTCTTCACCTTCTTTATCTTTTTTCTTATTCTTTTTGGAATCCTTGTTATCATTTTCTTCCTCTTTTTCCTCTTCTTCTTTAATTATTTCTTCATCGCTTTCACTGGCGAAGGGATTAATAGTTTCTTTCTGAAGGGTAACGAGATAAATATTATGGCTCATCTCCATATCGGCACTGGAAAGGTCAAACCAGTTTAATACAGGACCTGCATCTGTACTTGCCAGGAAGTAAAGGAATTTTCCACCCCTGTCAAAAACAGGTTCTGTGGCATCGCTCAGTCCGTCGGTAAGCTCGTAGGATTTTTTTTCCTCCACGGAGTAAATAAATGCCTGACGGAAATTGGTATTAATTACCCTTGTATATGCAAGCCACCTTGAATCTGGTGACCAGCTGCCAAAAAGATCGCGGAATGGTCCCGGAACATAAAGATCATCAGAATCGATCTTATGTATTTCACCCGATTCAATATTCATTACATAAAAATTCCTGGCATTATCTACGTAAGTTATCATTTTGCTATCCGGTGACCAGTGGATATTGCTATAGAATCCTGAGCCATCCACATTCAGCTTTCTTGTTTCCTCCTCACCTGTACGGGACTTTATATGGAGTTTATATTCCCCAGAAGCATCGGAGAACCAGGCAATGCTTTTACCATCAGGCGACCATGCCGGGTATCTGTCGTTAGCACCGGTTGATTCAGTGATATTACGCGGGTCTCCTTTCTCAGCCGGAGCGGTTAGAATATCCCCCCGATATCCGAATATGGCTCTTGCTCCTGAAGGAGAAATATGAGCACCGCGTACGTAACGGTCCCCCTTTACATACCGGGGTCTGAGCTCCTGAAGGTCGGTGGCAATACCAACTGTCAGTTTCCCCGTATTTCCAGTCTGCGTTTCATAGGTATGAAGGTATCCTGACTGTTCAAAGATTATTTTCCCATTATGATGTTTAGCACTGACGATCGGGAAATCTTCATAATAGCTAAGCTGCTCAATATTTTTTGAATTTGTATCATAGGAGAATAGATTAAACTCCCCATTCCGGTCACTCAGGAAATATACTTTTTCTCCTATCCACATGGGGTGAACGTCATTACAACCTCCCTCGGGCTTAGGAATTTCAGTGACAGAATGATCATCGAACGAAAAGAGATAAAGGGTTGAAATGGTCCCTCCCCTGTAGTTTTTCCATTGCCTGAAGGCATCGTAATAAGGGGTATAGGCCATCATTTTTCCATCAGGGGAAAAATCGGCATGGTAAGCATGTGGAATTACAAGTTTTTCGGGATGTCCGCCGTCCAGTGAGATGGTGAAGAGTTGCATAAACCGGGTGGTGAAGACTTCTCTTTGAGAAAGGAAAAGCACCTGTTCTCCATCAGGTGTAAAGCCAGAACAAACATCACTACCGGGATGCCAGGTAAGTCTTTTTGGAATACCGCCTTCAACAGGCACGATGAAGAGATCGGTATTCCCGTCATATTCAGCACTGAAGGCAATATGTTTTCCATCAGGAGAAAAGTAGGGACGTGATTCCACCCCTTCATCAACCGTAAGACGCCTGGGATATGAACCATCTTGATTGGCTACCCACAGATCATTGTCATAAATGAATGCAATGTGATCATCACTGATAGCAGGCTCTGATAACAATCTTGTGTCATCGGTATCGATAGACCATCCGGTAACCGGAAGCATCAATAGGGCAAACAGGAATAGACCTGTCGAAATGAGTTTTTTCATAGAATTATGGTGTTATTGGGTTTGTGAAAAAATAAGGGATTTAATTTAGGGAAAATTCGGGAGAATGGAAAATGGAGGTAGACTATGGGCCATAAAACATGGACAATGGAGGGTGAATGACGGTTTCTTTGGAGGTAAAATACCAATAAATTGCAGTAGCAGTTACCAGTTGGCAAAGGTTTCAACAGTACAAAAGTATATCCCAGGAATTATGGTAGCTATTTAAAAGGAGTATGTTTATGTATATGCCTCAAAATTTGTCCTAACTGTATTTTCATTCATATCCATCGATAGTGTAAGGCTATGATCGCAAGTGACCACCTGCCAACTGCCAACTATTCAAGAAGTTACTTCACCGCTCCCACTATCTCGGTCTGGTTAAACGGTTTTTGGAAAATACGATCGGCACCGAATAACTTTGCAGTATGCAGATAATCATCGGATGAAGCCCGTCCACCCCCGGAAACTGCGATGATTTTTAAATCCGGCTTGAGTTGCTTCATCTCCCGTATGGTTCCGAGACCTTCTTTTTCAGGCATAATGATATCTGAAATTACCAAATCGGGTGAATTGTTCTTGAAAATTTCCAGACCCTCCACCCCATTGGTAGCCAGATCTACTTCGTAGCCAGCCCGTTCCATCATCTTCTTCAGCATCATCAGGATATAGGGTTCATCATCAATTACCAGTATTTTTTTCATAAATATTTATCTTAGACCGATTGTTCTGAAAGCACTTTATGAATATGCTTACTGAAACCGCTCAATATTAAAGGCTTAAGAAATATTTCTGATATTCCGAGTTTCGATTTTGCATCCTTTGGGAGCGATTCGTGATATCCTGTTATTATAATTGATTTTAAGTCTGGTTTTATTTTCTTTGCTTCTTTAATGAGTTCCGTACCGAGCATTTTGGGCATAGACTGATCGCTCACAAGCAGATCATATTTTCCTGGATTTTTCTTTATCTCTCCAAGCGCAGTAATGCCATCAGTACGAATATCAACCGTATAACCAAGAGTTTCCAGCATCTTTTTCCCCATGTAAGTGATTTCCTTCTCATCGTCTACAAAAAGTATACAACCTTTGCCCGGATTCTTTTTCGGTGTGCCGGTTTTTGGACTTACCGGTGAACTTGAATGTTGTGGAAGGTATATCCGGAAAGTAGTACCAATACCCTTTTTGCTGTCGACTTCAATGAATCCACCGTTGTTGTTAACAATTCCATGTACAACAGAAAGTCCAAGGCCCGATCCGGTTCCAACCTCCTTGGAGGTAAAGAAAGGTTCAAAAATCCTGTCTTTAGTTTGTTTATCCATGCCATGACCTGTATCCGAAACCATTAAACAAACATAGGTTCCTTTTTTTGCTTTGGAAGACCTTTTTACATCTCTCGACCCCAGCTCCTTAGCAAATAATTTCACCTTTAGTGTTCCTCCTCTTTCAAGCATTGCGTGGTATGAATTGGTGAAAAGATTCATAATGATTTGGTGCATCTGGGAAGCATCGGCAAGAACCGTTCCGCAATCATGATCCAACTCCTGGATAATTTCAATATTCGAAGGCAATGAAGCCCTTGTGAGATTCAAGGCTTCGACCACAATCTCTTTCAGCTGGATGGGTTTCTTATCAAAATCTACCTCACGGCTGAAGGTCAGGATCTGCTGAACAAGATCTTTGCCTCTGATAGCAGCATTGTTGATCTGTTCGATATCGTAACGCAGAGTACTTTCTTCCGATAATTCCTCCAGGGCCATTTCAGTATATCCCAGAATAGGGGTCAGGATATTATTGAAATCGTGAGCCACCCCTCCTGCAAGCGTACCAATGGTCTCCATTTTCTGTAATTGAAGCAATTGGGTTTCGAGTCTGGTCTTCTCTTTTTCCTCTCGTTTTCGCATTTCAATCTCCTTCTTCAGATCCTTATTTGCTGCCGTAAGCTGTTTTGTCCTTTCCTGTACCCGTTTCTCCAAAGCATTGTTGGCGGCCTGAACTTTCTCCTGTTCATTCTCCAGCAATACTCGCATATAAAAATCCCGTCTTGACGAAACTTCCATAAAATAACTGATAAACATACCGATCACATTCGCACTGATAAAAAAGTAATTATTATTTATTAAAATGTGATTAGGGGTATCAAGCAAGAAGAATGCGGCAAATTCATAGGTGATTACAATTGACCAGCCTGCAATGGAAGCATAGATAAACCGGGCACGTATAAATGTGTATCCAAAAATGAAAATCAATATGAGACCGGCATAATAGGTATAATGATTGGCCATCCGCGCAGCCAGCACAATCATTACAATAATTCCCAGTCCAGTAATATACATAATGCTGGCAATTACTGGTTGCATAAATTTTTTAAATGACTGGGTATATGATAAGATAAGTACGATCAAAAGTATTGGGGTAACTATGCCAAATCGAATGGTCCAGAAGATATTTTTCAGATCAGGAAGTATATTGGCATCAAGAACCGCAAAAACATCATAGAAAAATATAGCAAGAATCAAAGAAAAGCGGAAGGGATTCAGGGACCGCTGGTAATAATCTTCCTGGTAAGCTTTTTCGTACTGATGAATTTCCCCCTCAAAAGCAAGGGTAAAGCGATTGAGCTTCCAATCTTTAATAGTGGAAGTAGACAATCCAAGAAGGTTCCAGGTCCTTTTTTTCCTGTGCCTTTCTGCCATGACAAATTTTATTTAATGTGAAGGAATAAATTCACTCCCAGCTCCTCATTATCTACGCGAATATTCCTTTCATTGATGCCTGCGTCCAAAGCAATTTTTATGAGCTCAAACCTTGACCTGTGATTGAGGTACCATTCTGAGAGCACTTCCATCAATCGTTTGGTAGGATTTTGAAGCGAAAAATTTCCAATGATGAATTCCCCATTTTCAGCGAGGAATTTATAATATTTGTTGATCAAATAGGCAAAATGCTTTTCCTTGAAATAATCGAAAAGACCGGCACTCCAGATCATATCATACATATGGATCGGCTTAAATCTCAGTACATTGATCCGGAAATATTTTACCGATCCATCAAATATATCATTTTGCTTGCGGGCAAAATCAATAGCATTCTTATCAAAATCCACCAGATTGAACTCAATTCTGCTACCCGGATGATTTTTCAGGTATTCGTGTACATCTGTAGCAGGGCCACTGCCAAGGACAAGAATCTTGGGATCCTTCTTATCGCATGATTCAAGTTTTTCACAATGCTCAAGAAAATACTGCTTTCTGTTTCTTACGGCGTGTGCACCTTCCTGATCCTGAAAAAAACGGTCCCAGTTGCTGTACTTCGGATCCGGATTAACGTAATCTTCATAAATGCAGTGAATGATTCTGAAATCTCCCGGATAGCCAAAAGGTTTCATATAACCATGTCCGATCAGGGTATTTTCGTTCAGGGCATCTTTGATAATTTCCCTGAAGTGGATAAGATCTTTATCGTGCAGATTATTGACGATCCCGATGAATTCAGCATAATCCTTTTCTTCAGGTCCACCTTTATCCACCAGTGAAGTAAGGTATTTCTGAGCTTCTCCCGATATGGAAGTGCCCGTAATTTTAGAGTTTGTCTGAGACATCTTTGCAAGTGATTTGATTAGGTCCAAAACTCCCGAAAGATAAAACTATCAGGGAAAATCGGTCAATAAGTGTACGGAAGTTATTAACGGGGGTTACAGTGGAGAGGGGAAGAGTGGAGGGTAATCGGTAATCGGTAATCGGTAATCGGTAATCGGTAATCGGTAATCGGTAATCGGTAAATGGTGATGATAAGTTTTTCTCCAGGTCTGATGGCAATAACTTTTAATGGGAACCGCAAAGCTCTATTAAATGACTCGATAGTAGTAAGGTTACTGAATGCAGCCTGGGTAATGTTAACGGTTTGTTATTTTTTTGTTAACTTAATGTTATCTGATTATATTTGTTCGAAATTATAAACATATCTCAGAATGATTTATGAAGAAGTTAACTTTTGAACTTAAACATAATATTAAAGAAGAATTTTACCGGCTTATTTGCGCACAAACCGATTTCATTATTGAATGTATTGAGGATGAGGAAATGGATCTGAACGAAAAGATCCATGAGGTGAGAAAAAGCCTCAAGAAGATCAGGGCTGTTCTGCGGCTTTACCGCGATTCGACAGGCTACAGCACTTACCATCGTAAAAATATTTTTTACCGGGATCTGGGAAGAAAAATATCAGCACCCAGGGACAAACATGTTCTTTTGGAACTCGGAAAGAAAGTACTTGAAGAAGCTCCCGAGAATATCAGGGATCAAAATACCGAAAGGATGATTGCGGCTTTAGAAAAGCAAAGGGATGATTCACTTACTGAGGTAAAGAAAAGTAAAGAACTGGAAGCCATAAAAGTGGAAGTTCAAAATGCCATTCAGGATGAAAATATGGCAGTAAAAAATGAAGGTTTCAATGCCATAAAGGGAGGGGTGAAAAGAATGTATAAGCAATCAAGGAATTATATGAAATCTATCCTGAAGGAACCGGACGACACTACTATACATGATTTTCGCAAAAGAGTGAAATATCTTCGTTACCAGATGAGTGTTCTTCGTCCCATTTATCCGGAGATGATTACAGCGTACCGAAGAATCTTAAAGAATGTTTCAGATGAAATTGGTCTTTACCGGGATTACACCCTGTTTTATGATATGCTGAAAAACACTGATTTTTTCAATCTTAATGATAAACAACGCAATTTCATCAATAATTATATAGAAAGAGAAAAAGATGAAGCTTTAATCAGAGCTCTTGAACCTTCAAAAAAATTCTTTCTCGTTAAACCCAAGTCTTTTGTGAAAAGACTTTTTAATTATTATAAAATCAAAACATCAACGCAAAATACCTAAACTAAAGACTATGAAAGCAAAACTTGAAAGAAAAATCAGTGTCTTCGGAAAACTATATGACACACTGGAAAAGAACCTTAATAAGTGGGGTAATATAGAACAATTCAAATCCAGTTATGATGATTTCGTAAAGAACCTGAAAAAACTGGAGGAGCTTATACCCGTCTCAAAAAAAGATCATGAAGGTATTATTTCAGATTTAAAAAGAACAAGGGCAGAGGTCAATTCCAAAATCATACCGGTTTCTAACCTGATGGATCTTTATGCACAGGATAAAAACAAAAAGTCATTGAAAAAAATAATTGATAAAACCCGCAGAAAGCTGGACAAATTATCCGATTCCGGATTAAGTGAAAAAGTAGTGGAATTAGCAGACTATGCAGAAAAAACCATTGAGAAGGAAAATGATAAAGAGACCAAAGATAACAAGCTGGAGAGTTATGGTTTGAGCCTGAAGCACATCAAGGAATTAAAAGCTGAAAATGACAAATTCATCAAATTAAGAGAAAAACTAAGAACCCAAATAAAAGCTTCCCGGGAGGCATATAAAGACATTCCAAAGCTCGTAAAGGAAAATGACCGGATCATCCGAAACAGGATAAATAAATTCATGAGTATTTTCAGGAACACTGATCCGGATTTTTACGCTGCTTACCGGCTGGCCGTGAAGGATGAAAAACCTGTGAAAGCAATGGAAAAAAAGGAGGCTACAATAAAAAAAGAATCCCCGACAAAAGAAACAAAAACAGGAACAAAGCAAGCCCAAAAAGCTACTTCAGGCACTAAAGAGGCAAGTCCAAAATCCACAGCTAAAAAAGCCACCAGAAAGAAAGCTCCGGCAAAAAAAGCCCCGGCGAAGAAAACGGCAACCGGGGGAGTTAGTGAGGGGTGAGCGGTGAGCGGTAAGCGGTGGATGGTGGACGGTGATCGGTAATCGGTAATCGGTAATCGGTAATCGGTAATCGGTGAACGGTGAGCGGTGGATGGTAAGCAGTGAGCGGTAAGCTGTGAGCGGTGAGCGGTGAGCGATGGATTAGGTTGGAGTTTGGTGCTTGGAGTTAGGATATAAACTATTAAACCTTAAACTTAAAGAGTGGGCTGGCGTGTCGTAAAAATCACTTCCCTAACATCCCAGGTCTTGCCAGGCCCGGTCATCTGCCAGGATAAATAGGATATTTGGTTTCGTGGCTTTCTGTGCTTTCAGTGTTGAGCTGAATGGGCAAAGCAGCAAAAACAAGATTAGATAGCGTATTTTGATAGAAAACATAAAAATCTATTTGATTATGTATATTTTTTCAGCACTTCAACAGCAGCCTCATATCCGATCTCAAACATCTCTTTTCCTCTTGCTACTTCAAAAAGGCCATAACCTGCAAGCTTTACCGGCTCTATGAATATGGTCATTTTCTTCTTTTTCTCTATTATCCTTGACGAAATACTGAGTTGAAAAGAACGGAGAGCGGTATGAAAAACACCTTTGGGTTTGGATATATTGCCCACAGGATTAACATAGGCTCCGATCAATCTGTTACAATCTTTTACTATGGGTTCAACCGGAAAATTATTCGTGATTCCTCCATCTATATAAAAATTTCCATTGATCTTTTGCGGTCTGAATAATACGGGTATACTGCTGGAGGCAATCACCGCATCAATAACATCTCCCTGGTGAATGTATTCCGGCTGTCCGCTGCGATAATTCGTCACAGTTATCCATAAAGGCTTTTTCAGCTCTTTAAATGTATAATGTCGAAGGTTTCGTTTCAGGGAATCTTTTAACCCGGACATCTCCAGGAAACCTGAACCGGGAGCGCAGATCCTGACAAATCTAAAAAGACGTTTTCGGTCAAAGATCTCGAGGATTTCTTCAGGTGAAAAACCATCGGCATAAAAAGCACCCACAATGGAACCCGCACTCACTCCGCTGATGATTTCCGGTTCAATTCTCCATTCATGCAAAGCTTTTAATATACCGGCATGAGCAAATCCCCTTGCCGCACCTCCGCTTAATATGAGTCCTGTATTATATTTCTTTTCTCCTTCCATTGTTCTACAATAAATATCTGATTTTTTGTTTGACCATCTCATTTGCCTCACTTATCAGATCTTTTACATCCTTAAGCGGCATACCTTTCACTTCAGCAATCTCCTCTTCTGTCATTTGATTCATAAGATAAAGATCCATTATTGATCTTTTCATTACAGGAAGTTTGGCTAATTCTTTCTCAATGATAAGATGAATTTCATCCTTATTAATATTCAGGGTTATTTCATCCAGAAAACTATTTTCATTTTCATTAAAAAGTAAACTTTCGGCATGATAGCGGTCATCTGCAGGAATACGCTCATCAAATTCCTCGTAGGGTACTGGATTTCCATCTGCATTGAGCATGTATCCTTCATCAAATGATTCGTATTCCGATTCCACAATATTTGCGAGCTGTTCAAAATTTTCTTTCTCAAACTCCGCCTCTTTAAATTTTTCTTCAAGCAAACTATCTGACAGCCGATATAGCCATGCATTGATCTTACTTTTATCATCCGGCATCTCATCAAGCCGATCATATACCCTTACATATATTTCGTCTAGCAAATCATGAATGGTAAACTTTCCTTTTGAAATGGCAGTGGTTTTTTCCGCAGCTCTAAGCCTTCTCAGAATGTATCCTGAAACCTCTTCCAAAAGGATCCTGATCAGGTCCTTAAAAACATCCTGTTTTTCAGCTTTTTTTAATTCCTGCAGATCATCCACCCTTTCATTAAAATTAGCAAATCGCTGTTTCTTTCTTTTGTGTAAATATTCTTTCCTCTCCCTGGCGATTTTCTTGCTCAATGTCAGTTTCACCTTATCAAACAACCGGTATACGGCTTCCTCAATATGTTTTCCCGTCTCTTTATGATAAATCACATGTTCTTTTAGATAAAGAACAACGGATACATCGTAATGGAGTTTATCAGATTTGCTAAGATATATATTTACCATAAAATTCTTGGGATAATGATCACCGATACGTACCAACCGATCAATCTGTTTAGCGATCAGTTGTTTAAGAACTTTTCTATCCTCTTTACTTTCAATACATTTGAGATTATTAATTCTGTATTTCATGGTATAAATTTTTAAAAGTTAATGAAAATAAGAAGAACCTGGGTGAAAACCATGCGCAGGGCAATACAATTAAGGTCCACATTATAACTGCCCCTGTTCACTCATTTTCAAAGATTATACCATGACATTTATGGATTTGTTATCTTTTTCCAAAGATGCATATTGTCCATAAGCCTATTGATTCACCATACATAAGATGTCTTTTTGTCATGTTTACTATATTTATTCAAGCCACTATGTCAGTCACGTCAATTCCTAAGCTTATCTTTTACATGAAGCATATATTTCTGTTTTTCAGTTTTTTAAATTTCACCTCCCTATTGACTTTTGCCCATGGCACAGGATTTGAAAAAAAAAATAAACGAACGTGAAATTAACCGGATGTCTAACCTAATAAAAAAGGAGGAAATAGCTATGACACTTGCAAGATTATCAGACAGCATGTTTCCATCATTTCCTTCGTTTATCGACAGATTTTTTGAAGGAGATCTGATGGACTGGAACAACAGGAATTTTGCAGGAACCAACTCAACTCTTCCTGCTGTCAATGTAAAGGAAAATGACAATGAATTTCAAATTGAAGTTGCAGCTCCAGGAATGAAAAAAGAGGACTTCAAGCTAAATTTTGACAATGGAAGGCTGACAATTTCTTCTGAACGAACAGATGAAAAGCAGGAAAAGGACGGCGATAAAGTTACCCGTCGTGAGTTTAGTTATCAAAGTTTCCAGCGTTCCTTCAATGTTCCTGAAGAGATGGTAAACGCTGATAAAATATCAGCGAAATACAAAGACGGTATACTTCATATCAGTTTACCCAAAACTGAAGAAGTAAAACCAAAACCTGCAAAAGAGATTAAGATCTCATAAAAGTTTCACGGGGCAGGGTCACTTATCCTGCCCTTTATTCTTCCTATTGTTTTTAATAAATACTAAATACGGAGGGTAAGCCATGAAAACATTAATGCATTACGATCCTTTTAATAATTGGGGTAATCCTATTCTTGATTGGGATTTGATGGAACCTTTTCGTTTTTCATTCACCCCATCCATTAATGGAAGTGTAAAAGAAAAACCCTTTGAGTATTCATTAGAATACCACCTACCGGGAATTAAAAAACGGAATTTGAAAACGAGGATTGAAAACAATCAACTAATAATTGAAGGAAAGGAACGAAGATCCTCAAAAAAAATTTTCAGAAAAGAAAAATCTGTATCCGAATCTTCATTTTACAGAACATTTCATTTGTGTGAAGATATGGATACAGACAAAATAAAAGCAAAATTTTCAAAAGGGGTTCTGAAAATCACCATTCCAAAAAAGAAAGAATTCATTAATTACAGAGAAATCCCGGTATCCGGAGGCGACACTATCGTGAATGCAAAGGAAGTTGATGTTGAAAATGGAATTCTGTCGCGCTTCAGGAATAAGATTCATTCCATGCTAAAAAAAGCTGCATAGTTAAAAAGCATGCAGCTTTTTAGCATTAATTCCCTATTATTTTTTGTCCATGATCATTTATCTGAGCTTTTGCCTGTATCAGCTTATCATATCAGGCTGATAAAAAAGAAAGGAGGAGAAAATGAAAAAATTTGGATCTCTTATACTAGCAGCGGTTATAGGCAGTGCCCTTACCACAGGGGTATTCAGTGTGATTGGGCCTGGATTTGAAAAATCGGTACAAATTGAGCACGTTTCCGACACTCCTGTTGTAGAGGCTGCATATACCCTTAACGAGGATGGGGAAATTGTTCCTCTTGAATTTACTGATGTTTCCAAAAAAGTTATGCCTGCAGTGGTACATATTAAATCCACCCAGGTGCATAATATGCGTAATGATCAATATCGTCAGTATCCCGATCCTTTCAGGGAATTTTTTGATGACGATCTTTTCAGGCATTTTTTCGGACCGCATTTCAGGTTTGAAACGCCACAGCCCCAGCCTCGCCATAGAGGGCCACAGGCAAGGATTGGCACGGGTTCAGGGGTGATTATCAGTTCTGACGGATATATCGTCACCAATAATCATGTAATAGACAATGCCGACGATATTGAAGTCACTCTTGAGGATAACAGGGTTTTTAAAGCCAAAATAATAGGAACGGATCCTTCAACCGATCTGGCATTATTACAAATTAAAGCCAGTAATCTTCCATCCGTACCCCTGACTGATTCGGATGAAGTAGAAGTTGGGGAATGGGTACTGGCCGTAGGGAACCCTTTTAATCTGAATTCGACTGTTACTGCAGGCATTGTAAGTGCCAAGGGTCGCAATATCAATATTTTACAGGATCAAAGTGCCATTGAATCCTTCATTCAGACCGATGCAGCAATTAACCCCGGAAACAGCGGGGGAGCACTCGTAAACTTACAGGGGGGTCTTGTAGGCATTAACACTGCCATAGCAAGTCCTACAGGTGCATATGCCGGTTATGGATTTGCAGTTCCGGCAAATATAGTGTCCAAGGTAGTTGAAGACCTTCTGAAATATGGCATGGTACAACGGGGATATCTTGGACTGATGATAAGGGATGTTGATGGAAATCTTGCCCGGGAGAAGGAACTCAATGTAACTAAAGCCGTGTATGTTGACAGCATTACCGAGAACAGTGCAGCATGTGATGCAGGAATAAAGGAGGGTGATGTTATTCTGGAAGCAAATGATACAGAAGTAAAGACAACCTCAAAGCTCCTGGAAATTATCGGACGCCATCACCCCGGGGATAAAGTATCGCTGAAAGTTGACCGGAAAGGAAAAGAACTGGACTACCAGGTAACATTACGTAATCGTGAAGGCAAAGAAAAAATATATGAAAGAGGAACAAAAGAGATCCTTGATATTCTCGGGATTGACCTGGAGGAAATTGACAAAGAAACTGCCAGGAAGCTGGACATTGACGGAGGATTAAGGATAACCAAACTCGGTGCCGGAAAGCTGAAAAGACAAACGGATATCAGGGTTGGATTTATCATCACACATGTGAATAAAAAAACTGTCAGGACCATCGATCAATTTGTAAATATGCTTGAAGATAAAAAAGGAGGAGTGATGGTGGAAGGCATTTATGAAGATTATCCAGGGAGATATTATTATGCTTTTGGGCTGTAAACAATAGTCTATTCCCGGAAGCTGCCTGAGTTTTTTCCCTTTTTTCACCTGCCAATTAACCTTCTGACGTCGGGCAGCTTCCGATTTATTAATAATCCTAAACCACCAAAATTATGCTGGAACATCAAAAAACAGTTTTACAAAATCTGAGAGACAACAAAACCCGATTCAGAAAAGAATTGATTAAATCTTTCATTTGGTTAAATCCTCATGAGCAAACAGAATTAAGAAAATGGGTAAGGAAAAAATACTGGAAAACGCATAAGGAAATCATTCAGGAGGTTTTTAATCCGAAGCTGGAGGGGTCTGGGATGATCTAAATAAATTTAAAAATCGCGTAAATTGAGAGAATAAAAAAGATGAATCCTTTTTTCGCATCAAATATTTTCATCAAAATCTCTTATTTTTACCCCAAATATTATAGCTCCAATAATGATGAAACTCTCTGTTGACCGAAAAGACACTATCATCTATCCTGATAATAATCGTGTTATTGCAAGATTTTTTTACAATGGCGAAGCTCGCGCAGAAAAATTGATTTCCCGGATCCTTTGCATGTCGGAACAAAAAGTCCACGAACTGATGAATCAGATTCTCAGAGAGTTCTCCACCCGGCACAGAAGTATTAGCAGCATATATAAAAAACATTACAAAAATGTGGCATCGGTAGTTGAGAAAATAAACAATGGCAATAAGATTTCTGAATGGAGAAAATTGCTGATCGGATCTTATTTCACCATGGAATATGCAATCGAGTCTGCAGCCCTTTTTAATCCCTCCATAGTGAAAGATCCCGATCAAAGCGGACTTCAACCCGGGCAAACCCGTGTGATCATCAGCTTGAGAGCTACCGGAGAAGGCCATATCTCTTCTCTTGTATTTCGCCGGGCCATAATCAATGACAAAAACCAGATCATTATACACGAACCCGGCAATCAAATTGATGAGGCTGAACTTATAAAAAGTCATATGTATGAGAAAAAAGCTTTCATCAGTAAGTTGAAGGAGATGGAGATTGCCGAAGATTTTTACCGGCTTGTAACCGATCAGATCCCCGAAAAATTCACTTACGACCAAATCAGAGATGCTGTCAGGATATCCAAAGAAGAGAATGGTTATCTTGTCATGGAACAAAAAAAGGCCCTTGATGAAATTTTCTGGCTGGCTGATTCTCATACAGAAATAAAATTTTCCCTGGATACGGACCTTACCGAAAGGATAATTTTCCCTATCTCAAAATATGAAAAGAACGGAATTGAAGATGCACGTTTTGTAAGGTTCAGAAAAGAAAACGGAGATTATACTTATTACGGCATTTATACTGCATTTGACGGATATACCATTCTTCCAAAACTGATTGAGACGAAAGACTTTTTCACCTATAAAATATTCCCGCTCCATGGAAAATATGCGATAGACAAAAACCTGGCATTATTTCCCCGGAAAATAAATGGAAAATATGCCATGATCAGTCGGATTGACGGCACAAATAACTACATAATGTTTTCCGACGATCTTTACAGGTGGAATAACGCCCAGATTCTATCCGAACCTATGTACCCATGGGAACTGGTACAAATTGGAAATGGAGGCTCTCCCATTGAGACAGAAAAAGGTTGGCTACTTGTTACCCATGGGGTCGGACCGGTAAGAAAATATTGCCTGGGTGCATGTTTGCTCGATCTTGAAGATCCTGCCAAAATCATCGGAAGGCTGGAGGAACCCCTGTTAATGCCGGTGGAAAATGAACGTGCGGGATATGTTCCTAATGTAGTGTATACCTGTGGAACATATGTTCACAATGGAGAGCTCATTGTTCCTTATGCCATGAGCGATTATGCCACTGCCTTTGCAAGTGTAAATTTGAACGAACTGCTTACAATTATTTTATCCTCCTAAAATCTTTTTGCAGACCTTGATATAAACCTCAGTCATTCTTTCCCTGCTGAATTTTTCTTCCGCCCATTGATGGCAAAATTTACGGTCAATCCCCGGTATATCCTTAATCCTTTCAACAGCTTCGTCAATGCTGTTCACAAGGAATCCTGTCCTTGCATTTAAAATAAGTTCAGCCATGGAGCCTTTTCGAAATGCAATAACAGGAGTTCCGCAAAACATCAGGCTGAAAGGCTCTGAGCCCTTTATTTTTATCTGTATTCAGAAAACTTATGGCACCGGGAAATTGCAATCTTTGAACT
>CAZQOV010000068.1:0-15928 GCA_964595055.1 uncultured Bacteroidaceae bacterium
GAAAAAGAAAGCAGTCTGATGAACGGTGCCCGGGAGATGCTGAGAAAATGGGAACAAGGAGATAAGGAGACCTGGAATTTGTGGGAAAAAATGAACAAATGGGTGTATGAAGGCTTTGATGTAACTTACAAACGATTGGGGGTAAGTTTTGATAAAATATATTATGAATCTGAAACCTATAAGCTAGGTAAAGATCTAGTGCTAAAGGGTCTTGAAAAAGGAATACTCAGCAGGAGAGAGGACGGTTCTGTATGGGCTAACCTCCAGGATGAGGGTCTGGACGAAAAGCTTCTGCTGCGTTCGGATGGTACTTCGGTTTACATGACACAGGACCTGGGTACAGCTCATCAACGTTTTACCGAATTTGATATTGATAAGCATATTTATGTTGTTGGCAATGAGCAGAATTATCATTTTAGAGTATTATCCATACTATTAAAAAAGTTAGGATTTGACTGGGCAGACAAGCTTTATCATTTATCATACGGGATGGTAGAGTTGCCGGAAGGAAAAATGAAATCCAGGGAAGGAAAAGTTGTGGATGCCGATGACCTCATAGATGAGATGGAGGCCACGGCCAGGGAAATGTCTGATGAACTGGGTAAGCTTTCTGAGGTGAGCAATGAGAAAAAAGAAAATATATACCGGCAGGTAGGAATGGGGGCCTTAAAATATTTTATTCTTAAGGTAGATCCGAAAAAGAATATGACCTTTAATCCGACTGAATCTATTGATTTTAACGGGCATACAGGACCGTTCATTCAATATACATTTGCCAGGATTCATTCTGTTTTACGTAAAGCCGGCTCCAACATTCCTGAAACTCCGGAAGAATATTCAGAGAGGATTTCTGAAAAAGAACTTTCCCTGGTAAAATATCTGTATAGTTTTCCTGAGATTGTTCAGGATTCAGCAGGAGAGTTAAATCCCGCGATAGTTGCAAATTATCTCTATGAATTAGCCCGGGAATTCAATCAGTTTTATCATGATCACTCGATACTGAATGCTGCTGATAAGAAAGAACGGAACTTTCGTCTGAATCTTACCTATGCCGCCGGAACCGTCATCAAAAACGGCATGTTTCTTCTGGGAATAGATGTGCCGGAAAGGATGTAAGAAAGACTCTGATGCTCCAAATACCTGTGGCTGGTTAATTATAGATTTCTTTTTTTGCTGCCAACAGGGTGTTTTTTAACAATGATACAATTGTCATTGGTCCAACCCCTCCGGGAACAGGTGTGATGTAGCTGCATTTCGGGGATACCTCTTCAAACTTTACATCTCCTTTTAAGCGGAATCCTGATTTTGTCTCCGGGGAGGGAATCCGTGTAGTTCCAACATCGATTACCACGGCTCCTTCTTTTACCATGTCTCCGGAAATAAAACCCGGATTTCCGAGTGCAGCAATCAGAATATCTGCCTGTTGTGTAACCGAGGAGAGATTGGTAGTGCGACTATGACACATAGTAACCGTACAATTTCCCGGATCCGTTTTTTGCCCCAGTAAAATGCTCATGGGTTTCCCTACGATGTTACTTCTTCCTACTACAACACAATGTTTTCCGGAGGTAGGAATATTATACCTGCGAATCAGTTCCATAATGCCGGAAGGCGTTGCAGATACATAACAAGGTAAACCTATGACCATTCTACCCAGATTAATCGGATGAAATCCATCTACATCCTTTGCAGGGTTTATTTTTTCAATTATTATATTTTCAGATATATGAGAAGGAAGGGGAAGCTGAACTATAAAACCATCAATATCCGGATCATGATTTAGCTCTTCAACTTTATCAAGGAGTTCAGCTTCGGTTATATCATCTTCATACCGGATCAGTGTTGAAGCAAAACCTACCTGTTCACAGGCTTTCACTTTATGATTAACATAGGTTTCACTACCCCCGTCATGACCTACGAGAACCGCAGCCAGGTGAGGTTGTTTCATCCCTTTGCCCATCATTGTTTTCACTTCTTCAGCGATTTCTTCCCTGATCATCGCTGCTATTTTTTTTCCTTCAATAAGTTTCATTCAAAAGCGTATTTTTAGTGGATTAATAATAGTAACATCATGGAGGCATCAGGGTAGTAAAATCCTCTAACGCATTCCCATTCCACCACCTCCCATCATTTTCGCAAGATTGCGGGCTTTTCCTCCACTCATCATTTTCATCATCTTTCGGGTATCATCAAATTGTTTAATAAGACGATTAACTTCCTGAATTGAGGTACCGCTTCCATTTGCGATTCTCTTCCTGCGGCTTCCGTTTAGCACTGCGGGATTTTCCCGTTCGAGGGGAGTCATGGATCGTATAATGGCTTCAACACCCTTAAAGGCGTCATCATCAATATCCATGTCTTTTAAAGCCTTTCCCGCTCCGGGGATCATCCCGGCCAGATCTTTTATATTACCCATTTTCTTGATCTGTTGGATCTGGTTGATGAAATCGTTGAAGTTGAACTGATTTTTGGCAATTTTCTTCTGTAATTTCCTGGCTTCATCGGCATCAAATTGTTCCTGAGCTCTTTCTACAAGTGAAACAATATCACCCATTCCAAGTATCCGGTCTGCCATTCTTTTCGGATGGAAAACATCGATAGCGTCGAGTTTTTCTCCTGTACCCACAAATTTAATGGGTTTGTTAACCACCGACCGTATGGACAGCGCTGCACCCCCACGTGTATCCCCATCCAGTTTGGTCAGGACAACACCATCAAAATTGAGCCTGTTATTAAATTCTTTTGCCGTATTGACAGCATCCTGTCCGGTCATTGAATCGACTACAAATAAAGTCTCATCCGGCTTTACACTCTTTTTAATTGATTCGATTTCTTTCATCATTGTTTCATCGATGGCCAATCGTCCTGCCGTGTCAATGATAACAACATTGTTACCATTAGATTTGGCATGCTTTATTCCATGCTGGGCAATTTTTACCGGATCTTTTGCACCTTCTTCAGTGTAAACGGGAACTTCAATCTGTTCACCGAGAACTTTTAGCTGCTCTATAGCTGCCGGGCGATAAACATCACCTGCTATGAGGAGGGGGTTTTTCCCTTTTTTCTGTTTAAGATGACGGGCTAATTTCCCTGTAAATGTTGTTTTACCTGAACCCTGAAGTCCGGAAATAAGAATGACAGAAGGATTGCCGGTAAGATTTATTTCGGATGTTTCTCCTCCCATCAGCTCTGCCAGCTCATCATGGACGATTTTAACCATCATTTGTCCCGGGCGGACAGCGGTAAGAACATTTTCCCCAAGTGCTTTATCTTTTACTGCATTGGTGAAACTTTTTGCCGTTTTAAAATTGACATCTGCATCTAAAAGAGCTCTCCTTACATCCTTTAAAGTTTCTGCGATGTTTATTTCCGTTATTTTACCCTGTCCTTTAAGTATTTTAAAGGACTTTTCAAGTCTGTCACTTAAATTTTCAAACATAATATGCAGTATTTTATGAAAACGGCTACAAAAGTAAGTAAAATTGAAGAATAATTAAAGTACTCCGAATCACCTTATTCATCAATAAATAGTTTTTGCCTGATTGGAACAAAGCTAAGGTTAACAGGCTTTCAGGTTAAAATGCAAGTCTTGTCCCGGTTAGAACGACAGAAAGAAAGTGAAGTATTCCTTCCCACCCGACAGGGAGAGCTGCTTTTTTCTGGTGCGGTCCTTTTGCCTGTGAGAACGCGTTCACTAAAAAAAACAAATATGGAAATATTCTGAATAAACTACTCACATTAGAATTCATCAATTTATATTATCTTTAAACCTTCAGAGCATAAGATGAAATGATTCAAGTAAAACCCAAATACCTGATAGTTTTTCTGGTCCTGTTTTTCTCATGTGAGGCAGATAATCCAAAGGTCACAAACATTCAGAATCAATGGTCGGGCCTGAATCCCACATCAATACCTCTTTCCGTGAGGTTAAAAGAAGAACAAAAAGGAAATCTTGTTACCAATCCCTCTTTCGAATTGGGGAAACATTACACACTTGATTCCACAAAATTGTCTTATAATTTGCCCGGATGGAAAAAAGTGGGCGATAATGTGGTGTGGACTAATATTGAGAACACTTATGAATTTGATGAAAATGATGCTTCCAGTGGCATCCATGCTGTAAAAATTGCAAGAAACCAAAGTAATGAAACTGAGGCATTAGGCGAAGGCATCATGAGCGATTATATAAAGGTAATTCCGGGTAATTACATTTTAAGTTTTGACATACGCCTGGAACATATCAAGTCAAATCTGGACCGTCTGGGAACCGGTATATTTGATGCCGTCAATATTCGTGTTTTTTGTTATGACAGGAATAAGGTGATGATAAAGAATGTATCCTATCATCCCCTGTATAATAAGAAAATTGATAATTCTTTCAAGGGATTTGGTTTTTCAAACCACCGGAAAATTGAAAGACTTGAATGGTCCAGAGTTTTCGGACGTTCTGGCAATTTTCCTTTTGAAGAAGGGAATTTGCCGAAGGAGACACGATATGTGAAGATCTTTGCGGGATTGAAAGGAGAAGGGATAATGTGGATCGACAAATTTGATTTTCGCTATTCCTCCAAAAATTTTACCCTTCTGGAAAAACTTGAACCTTACTTTGATACTACCATGGAGAGGTCCAGGTATCTGATTCCTGAGCCTCAAAATGCCCGTTATTATAAAACCCTCCCACTGATTCGGGCGGATGAAAATCAAAATCAATTTATTCCGAGAATTTTGTTGCCTGTCAACTCAAATGGCGATTTGGAGGGAATAATTATGGCTTTCAATTCTAAAATGCTGGATATACAAATAGAAGGTAAGAATGCTTTTCCTTTACTGAAATACCCGGAACCTGATGACCTTGAAAATCCATCTCTGATATTTAGCATCGGAAACAATGCCATTTCCAATCAATTTTCGGAACAATTGCCCTATGATGAGATCCGGGACCTTAAACAGGCTTATTTTATAAAACGGCTCGATCAGGTTTCCAATGTTATATTTATCGGATATAGCGATTTAGAAGGTTTAAAACATGCTTTACATACCCTTGATCAATTGATGGATTTCGGAGAGAATTTGTACCACCATTACGATATCATTGATTATCCGGATTATTTACACCGAGGGGTGATTATCCGGTTGAATGATAATAAACCCAATCCTGATAGTCTTTTAAGGTCTATCCGTGGATTAAGCGATTTGGGAATCAATACCTGGATAATTGAGCCAAAACCGGCTGAGCTGGGTTCTCCACAGTTGTTTATGCCTTTCGCACCATGGTTTCAACCGGATGTTAATCATCAATCATTTCCCTTTATACGAAAAGGACTCTCTCTGGAGGGACTTAAATTACCGGTATTTCCCTTAGCTGAAGGAGAACCTGATGAAGAAGCATTAAAATCGTATGAAAAGAACATCCTGAATTCCGCAGGAGATTTATATGCTGAATTGATAAAACTGAAGGCTTTTGAGGCCGATCTTTTAATTTTTTCTGACAAAACACTGTGGGAAAGCATGAATCTCTCCCCGGCAGGCGAGATTTTGTTAGATAACAAGAATTTTAATAAATTTTTATTTTATAGGGATCTTTATTCCCGGGCCTTTCAGAATCATGATTTATCCAGGCTTCCCGAAAGTTATCTGATCCCATTTTCCCAGGGAATTTCGGAGAAAGAGAACTGGTGTTACGATCTATACTCAAATGCTCTTGTAGATACTTCTCTGGCAAACTGGTTTACCACCGTTTTATGGTCCGGAACCGTCAAAAATGCCAACCTTATTGACGCAATGGATCTTTATGAAATAGGTAATTCTCCAAAAATCAGTTTTTTGGATCATAGTTTAAGTTATCAGACTGGGAGCAGGTTCTACAGTAATTATTACAGTTTTTATCCCGGAAAAGCATTAACCGGAATATTGTTTCGGCCTTATGATACCAGAATGATGGGTATTGATCCGGAAGATTTTAATAAAGAAGTCTTGCTAAAAGTTATTGATTTTTCGGAAATTACAAGAATCCGCATCGCTACAGCTGTTGATTATTTCTGGAACACATCCTTGTATGATCCTGCTATTTCGCTCTGGAAAATCCTCAATTACCTTTATGGTAGAGATATTGCAAGGGAGATTGTTTTATTTAATGATCTCTATTTTAAATTGCTTTCCATCAGTTTGAATATGGAACTTTACGGCTATAATCAAAAGCATGAAAAGCAGGCTGGTGAATTAATCATTGAGCTTAATTCGCGTTGGGAAAACCTGAAAACCTTTTTGGAATCTGAATATGAATTTCTGAATGACCTTTCTGATCTCAAAAACGGAATAATTTCACGGTATTATCAGGCTCAGAGAATTAGCATTAAGAATGGACCGGCGGAGGAACAATGAGACGGAATTCCAAATAATATTCAATAATAAAAAAGACTTGTAAAAATATTTCTAATTTTGCATCTTCGAACAGGGAAAAAGAGCTTTTGATCTTCTTTTGTTCCCTGAATGCCCAGATATTCAAGTGCTAAAGTTGATTAACAGGGATTAGATGAAATAAGAATATAGTATGATAGTTAGAATTATTAGGGTCAAATGAATATGGGATCAGAATACATGCAAAATGAAAATAATTTTCAGCATATGCTTCAAAGGTTTGAAGATATGTTAAGTTCAAATGTTTCCTATTTTTTCGATGTTGAAGATTTTGAGGAGATTATTGATTATTATCTGGATATCCGAGATTTTAAAACCGCAGAAAAGGCATGCTTAAAGGCAGAAACCCAGCATCCGTCCTCTTATGAAATCAAGATAAAAAAAGTTCATCTGTTCATTGAATCGGGTAAACCGGCGCTCGCCCTCGGTGAGCTTAACTCTTTCAGCAGGTTTGAAACCGATGATTATGAATATTATCTGCTTAAGGGAACTGCCCTGGCTCAACTGGGAAACTTTAAAAAGGCTGAGGAGATTTTTGACAGGGTGTTGGAAGAGACTATGGAAGACCGGATAGATATATTGATTAATATTTCCATCGCTTACGAAAATGCATATCAATACAAATATGCTATCAAATACCTCAAATTAGCCCATAAGGAAGATCCGGAAAACTTAAATGTGCTATATGATCTTGGATATTATTCGGAAAAAATAAACGAGCATTATTTAGCCATTGAGTATTACAATAGCTATCTGGATCTGGATACATTTTCCGAGAATGTTTGGTACAACCTGGGGGTCATTTATTCTAAACTTAACCAATTCAGAAAAGCCATTGAATGCTATGATTTCGCTATAGCCATTAACCCTACCTATTCCTCTGCTTATTTTAACAAAGCGAACCTTTATGCAAATGAGAACGATTACCTAAAAGCCATAAGGATTTACAATGATTTACTTGAACTTGAACCTGAAAATTTACAGGCATGGTGTCGTTTGGGGGAATGTTTCGAAGAAACGGGCAATTATGAACGGTCATTGGAGATTTACCGGAAGGCAATTGAAATTGATAATACCTATGCTGACGGATGGTTTGGTGCTGGAATTTCTCTTCATCAGCTTAAGCGGTTTAAGGAAGCATCTTCCTATATTTTGAAAGCCATTGATTTTGATCGGGAAAATCCTGAATTCTGGTTTACCCTTGGAGAAGTATACGATGAATTAAATATGGTTCTGGATGCCATAAAATGTTATCGGTATGTATGTAAGCTGGATCCTGCAGACCAGGAAGCCTGGATTCGGTTAGCTAAATTACACATTGATGGGGCTCAACTAAACGATGCTCTCAAAGTCCTTAGAGAAGCCTACCAGCATAATTTCAAATCTCAGGATATTATGTATCTGTTATCCGCTGTTTACTTCCGGCTTAAGGATGAAGCTGCGGGGACACGTTTTTTTGAAAAAGCATATTCCCTGGGAGAAGGAGGTTCCCGACTATTTTTTGAAGTTTACCCGGAAGGAAAATACAATGATAAAATAAAAACCTTGCTACATAAGAATAATCCATGATGAATACAAGCCTGCCATTTCTTCCCAATCGTGCACAAAAACCCAGGGAAAGCGGAATTACCATGATGATGGATAAAGGCCTCAGCAAATCGGAAGCGGTTGCCTTTGTTGAAAGTAGTAGTGAATTCACCGATCTTGTTAAGTTTGGATTTGGTACCGCTATCATTGCCAAACAAATCCCTGAAAAGATTAAAATATACCGGGAGTGGGGTATAGAGCCTTATTTCGGCGGTACATTATTTGAGAGTTTTATTGTGAGAGAACAGTTTGATGAGTATCGGAAATTTGCAACTCAGATGGGGATAAGCCTGGTTGAAGTTTCTGATGGTTCAATGCATATAAATCATGACGAAAAACTTAAGTATATTGAAGTATTAACCCAGGATTTTACCGTATTATCTGAAGTAGGGTCGAAAATAAAGGGCGTAGAGATAAGCCATGAGGAATGGGTTAATGCCATCAAAGCCGAATTATCAGCAGGAGCATGGAAGGTTATTGCAGAAGCCAGAGAGAGTGGGACAATTGGAATATATAACAGTGATGGTTCTGCAAATACTGAACTGGTAAATGATATAATTCATAACGTAAATATTGATAATGTGCTCTGGGAAGCACCCAATAAAGCTCAGCAGGTTTGGTTTATAGATTTACTTGGAGCGAATGTAAATCTGGGCAACATTGCTACCAATGAAGTTGTAGCCCTGGAGGCTTTAAGACTTGGCCTGAGGGGAGACACATTTTTTAACTTCCTTCCTAAAGAGTATCAGCATAAAAAATTATGAGAAAATTAAGAGATTATCTCATTCTTGTTCTTAAGGGAATGGGAATGGGAGCATCAGACGTTGTTCCTGGTGTATCAGGAGGCACCATTGCTTTCATTACTGGGATATATGAAGAATTGATTGATTCGATAAAATCGATTAACCTGGACGCGCTAAAGTTGTTAATTGCCTTTAAAATCAAAGATTTCTGGAAAAAAATCAATGGTAATTTCCTGTTAAGTATTTTATCGGGTATTCTGATTAGTGTTTTTACCCTGGCCAATTTACTGGAATTTCTTCTTATCAATTATCCGGTTTTCATTTGGTCCTTCTTTTTTGGACTTGTGGTAGCATCTGCCATATATATACTTTCCGATATTAAGGAGGTAAGCTCAATAACGGTTATTTCTTTTTTGAGCGGTTTCGCAATTGCTTTTTGGATCACAACCATAACCCCTGCTCAAACCAGTGAAGCGTATTGGTTTATTCTTCTCTCGGGTAGCCTGGCTATCTGTGCCATGATCCTACCCGGAATATCCGGCAGTTTTATTCTGCTTTTACTTGGGAAATATCAGTTCATTCTCAATGCCGTTAGTGAATTTAGAATCACCATTCTGGGAGTTTTTGTGATCGGTGCATTAATTGGAATAATTGCTTTTTCCAATTTTCTTTCCTGGCTATTAAAGAAATTTCGCTATCAAACCATTGCTGTTCTTGCAGGATTTATGGGGGGGTCACTGAACAAAATATGGCCCTGGAAGGAAACTACAGAAATCTATATCGATCGGCATGGTGTGGAACAGCCATTGATGCAAAGAAATGTATGGCCCCAATTGTCACTTGATTCTGATCTTATCCCGGCATTTCTTATTGCATCCTTCGGGTTCAGTATAATTTTTATAATTATCAGACTATCCAAAAGACAAAATGATTGAGCATGAAATTGTATGGATTAATAGGTTTTCCTCTGGGACATTCTTTCTCTGAAAAATATTTCCGGGAAAAATTTCTAAAAGAGAATATAACCGACTGTGAGTACAGGAATTTTCCTGTTCAATCAATAAATGATTTTCGAAAGATCCTTACTGAAAATCCTCATTTGAGGGGTTTTAATGTAACCATTCCATATAAAAAACAGATAATTCCATTTCTTGATGAGCTACTTTCACCCGCAAAGGAGATAGGAGCTGTGAATACCGTAAAAATCGAAACCTATCGAAATGGAAAAGCGCTCAAGCTGAAAGGATACAACACCGATGTTTTTGGCTTTAAAACCAGTTTGAAGGAGGTTCTGCATAAGGAAATCAAAAAAGCCTTGATACTTGGAACCGGAGGTGCTGCTGTAGCTGTTGAATATGCCTTGGCAAGCATGGGGATTTCAAGTCGGATGGTGAGCCGTAAGTATTCTGAAAAACATTTAAGTTATCTGGATCTGAATGATGAAATCCTCAAGGAATATCTACTGTTGGTTAATACAACTCCTTTAGGCACCTATCCTGAAATAAATACTGCCCCAGATATTCCTTATCAATTTATTGGAAGTTCTCATATCTTATTTGATCTCGTATACAACCCATCCGAAACGCTGTTTATGAAGAAGGGTAAAAAACAGGGCGCAAAGGTAAAAAACGGGCATGATATGCTGGTAAATCAAGCTGAAAAAGCATGGGAGATTTGGAATTCATAATCATGAACTTCGCTTTTTTTTAAACTATTTTATTCTTTTAATGACTGAAAAAAGATCAAGCTGGATCAGCCACTACAAAGTACATTCCTTTCATTGCAATAACAAAGGAATCATACGTCTTTCCTCTATTGCTAAGTTTCTGCAGGAAATTGCCTGGGAACATGCCGAATCCTGTGGAGCCGGATATCATTCTCTCCAGCCTGAGGGTCTTATGTGGATCCTTTACGGACTTAAAATGGAAATAGAAAATTATCCCAATTGGAATGACACACTTCAGATTGAGACCTGGGGGAAACATTATGAAAATCTTTTTGCTTATCGGGATTTTGAGCTTAAGGATGTAAATGATCAAAGACCACTTATCCGGGCAACTTCTTCCTGGTTACTAGTGGATGCAGATACCCACCGCCCTCAAAGAATTACCAGCAGGTTACATAAAATACCGGCATTGGGGAAGCAGGCAATTGAGGAGAAACCTGGTGAAATAAAGAAACTGAGCTCTTATCAGAACAAGGAAAATATTTGTGTGGTTTTCTCTGATATTGATATTTATAATCATGTAAATAATACCAGTTATATCCAGTATTGTGTTAATTCCTCACCAGATTTACAGAAAAGAATACAGGATATTACATCCTTTAATATACGTTTCGTGCAGGAGTCTCATCTTGATGATGAGCTCGAAATTCGGCATGAACATATGCAGAATAGCTTTTATTTTGTTGCAAGGAAAAAAGCGAATGATAAAGAAGTGTTCAGGGCTGAAGCAGAACTAAAAGAATAATCATCAAATAAAGGGCAGATAATTGCGTTTTACCGGATTATTCAGTCCGAAACTTTTCGGATAACTGATATCGAACAGGTACAAGCCTTTGGCTGGAGCCGAAGCTGAAGCCTTCTGGTTATTTTTAGATTCTACGATGTGATAAAAATCTTCGACCGTTATTTTTCCTTTTCCCACATCCAAAAGGGTTCCGGTTAAAGCTCTTACCATGTTTCTCAGAAAACGATCTGCCTTAAGAGTAAAAGAGAGAAAATTATCCCTCTCTTGCCATTCCGCTGCATATATTTTACATATATTGGTTTTATTATCACTGTGTAATTTTGCGAAACTTGAAAAGTCAGAGATATCCCTGAGCCCACTTGTTGCCGTTTCCAATGCCTCCATATTCAAATCTCCGTGATAATGATAAGCATGATCATTAAGAAAGGGGTGTTTGTTTCTTATTATCAAATACTTATAAGTCCTTGATGTAGCGTCGTAACGGGCATGCGCTTCAGGTTCAGTATCCAGGATATTGTAAATCAGTATATCATTGTGAAGGTAACGGTTTAGTTTCTCTACCAGGCCGGCTGTATCATAAAGCCCCTGTGCATCGAAATGTGCCACAAAATAAGAAGCATGGACACCACTATCGGTTCTGCCTGCTCCCGTTATTTTTATGGTTTCATCTAATAACCTGGATAGGGCTTCTTCTAACACTTCCTGAAGAGTTAATGCATTTGGCTGAATTTGCCAGCCGTGATAGCGTGATCCCATAAAGGACAGTTCTATGAAGTATCTATTTTTCATATGACAGGGAGTAAATGTAATAAATATGTTTGTAGATTTTGCATGGTTTCATCCAAATGGGTGGTTAAAAAGCCTTATCAGCAAGTATTATCTTATTGGTATAGAGGAATATGATGGCTTTCGGGTTTGCGATCCTCAGGGTCTTAAACCCTCAGGGTCTACTAAAGGAAATACATGCATTTTGCTCCATCTGCCCGGCGAAGCGGAATAGCTCTAAATTGAGGTAAAAAGCATTTGTTTTTTAATTTAATCATTAAAAGATGAAGTGATTCTTCCTACTTTAACATTTTTTAAGAAAATTGCCGATAAAACTAGCATTCTATAAGGTTTTTTAATTTTGAAAAACCACATTATTTTCGGATTTTTGTCCGTGTTTTAAAAAAATATAACTATGAGTGAAGAGGTTAATATCAAGGAATTAAACGAAAGAATCAAACAAGAAAGTCAATTCGTTGATCTGATCAATTTTGAACTGAAAAAAGTGATTGTCGGACAAAAACATCTTTTGGAAAGTCTTCTGATAGGCTTACTTTCAGACGGGCATATTCTGCTGGAAGGTGTTCCGGGTCTGGCGAAAACCCTTTCAATTAAAACTTTGGCTGAAACAATCGATGCTAAATTCAGCCGTATTCAATTCACACCGGATCTTTTGCCAGCCGACCTCATTGGTACCATGATTTACAGCCAGAAAAAAGAAAGCTTTGAGGTAAAAACCGGACCCATTTTCGCCAACTTTGTCCTTGCCGATGAAATAAACCGTTCTCCGGCTAAAGTTCAAAGCGCTTTGCTGGAAGCCATGCAGGAAAAACAGGTGACCATTGGCGAACAAAGCTTTCAGTTAGAAAGACCTTTTCTTGTTCTGGCCACCCAAAATCCAATTGAACAGGAAGGAACCTACCCTTTACCTGAAGCTCAGGTTGACCGTTTTATGCTAAAGGTAGTGATTGACTATCCTACAAAAGAAGAAGAAAGAAATATCATAAGGGAAAATCTGGCTGAGGTCTTTCCTGTTCCTTCTAAAATACTTAAGCCTGAGGATATCATGAAAGCAAGGGATATGGTGAGGAAAGTATATATTGATGAAAAAATTGAAAACTATATACTGGATCTGATTTTCGCTACCCGAAATCCCGTCGATGCAGGATTGTCTTCATTTGTAAATATGATAGAATATGGAGCTTCACCCAGGGCAAGCATTAACCTTGCTAAAGCCGCCAAAGCATATGCTTTTATCAGAAGAAGAGGTTATGTAATACCAGAAGACGTGCGTGCTGTTTGCTATGATGTGTTACGCCATAGAATGGGCTTAACCTATGAGGCTGAAGCAGAAAATATTACTTCTGTTGATATTGTCCGAGAAATAATAAATAAGGTGGAGGTACCTTAAACAGAATGGCATGAAAAAACTTTTCCTTTTTGCCGGGTTATTGATAATTTTTTCCTTTGATGGTCTGAATGCTCAGCATTTTATTGGTCTTGACAAAGATCAAACCCGGCAATTGGCAAGAAAATATGGCTTTAATGAGGACAATATGACGGTGAGTAAAAAGTTTAATTATTTAAAGTTCATTAATTCGGCAGATACCAAAACTTTGATTGTTTTCTTTTCAGATGATGATGTGTCTATCCATACCCGAATGGTTTGCGACTATTCTGAATACCAATTTGTTTTGAAGGAATATGATGAAAAATTTCAAAAAACCTCCAAACATCAATGGGAATATGAAAAGCAAGATCAGGTATTTCAGGTAAGCCTGGAGGAAAAGGAATGGTACTTTGTTGTCCGATTAAAAAAAAAGTAAATAAAGGATTTTTTAAATGGCTGAAATACAAACTTCAGAATTACTAAAAAAAGTCCGGAAAATTGAAATAAAAACCCGCGGACTTACCCGGCAGATCTTTGCCGGAGAATATCATAGTGCCTTTAAGGGCCGTGGGGTAACCTTCAGCGAAGTTCGGGAATACCAGTATGGAGATGATACGCGCGATATTGATTGGAATGTAACCGCCCGTTTCAATAGACCTTATATTAAAACCTATGAAGAAGAGAGAGAACTGACCGTGATGCTGCTCATAGATGTTAGTGGAAGCCGTAACTTTGGTTCTGTTGCTTCCTTAAAAAAGAATATTATTACCGAAGTAGCTGCAGTACTCTCTTTTTCTGCAATATTTAATAATGATAAGATAGGGGTAATGTTTTTCAGCGATAAAATTGAAAAATATATTCCTCCAAAAAAAGGAAGAAAGCATATTCTCCATATTATCCGTGAACTCATTGAATATAAACCTGAGAGCCCAAAAACGGATTTAAACGAGTCTTTAAAATATCTGACCAACATTATCAAAAAGAAATGTACAGCTTTCCTAATCTCTGATTTTATTTGTCCTGATTTTGAAAGTTCTCTGCGTATTGCAGCAAAGAAACATGATATTGTTGCGCTAAAAGTTTTTGATAACAGAGAAAGGGTCCTTACTGACATTGGATTGGCCCAATTCAGGGATCCTGAGTCAGGAGAGACATTATGGGTGGATACCAGCCTGGGAAGGGTCAGGAAGAAGTATACACAATCATGGGATGATAGGGAACAGCAAATACATAATTTATTTACACGATATTCAATAGATTTTACCCGATTGAATACGGCTGAAGATTATGTCAAACCCCTAATGCTTTTATTTAAGAAACGATAGAAAATAATGTACAGAAGGATATGGATATTTAGTGCAATTTTACTCATGGTAGTAAATAATTATGCACAGGAATTCACCATTCAAGGTTCCCTTGAAAGAGATTCTGCTTTAATAGGGGAACAAGTAGACTATACACTGAAAATCAGGTCAAAAAAACCTCTGCATTCCTATGTGCCTCTCCATGATAATTTGTTTCCATCTTCTATTGAAATCATTTCTACAGAAACTGATTCACTTATGAATGAAGGTTCAGACCCGAATTATTTCATTCGCTATACCCTCACCAGTTTCGATTCTGGTGCGTGGAAGATTAATACCATCCCCGTTCTTGTAAATGACTTTAATTCGCTGGATACCCTTTATACTACTCCGGTGGATATAGTTTTTACGATGCCCGAGGTGGATACCACTGCAGCCATTAAGGATATTAAGGAGCCAATAAATACACCTTTTAAGTTTTATGAGCTTTTACCTTATGCACCTTATGCAGGCATTGTTATTTTGCTTGTTGCTATTGTTTTGCTGGTTTATTTCATTATCAGGAAGAGGAAACAGGAAGAGGAACTGGTGGTTCCTTCACTCCCTCCTCATGTCAAAGCATTTGACAAACTCGATAAAATTAAGCAAGAAAAAATATGGCAAAAAGGCGAGGTGAAAGAATATTACAGTCAACTTTCTGATACCATTCGATTATATATAGAAGAAAGGTTTCATATACCAGCAATGGAATCGGTAACCTGGGAGATTCTTGAAGATTTTAAAAAGTATGTCTGGGAGGATGAAAGCTTGATGGATCTTCTGGAGAGCCTTTTGCAATTATCCGATCTGGTAAAGTTTGCAAAGATGGATCCTTCTCCCTCCGACAATGAGACCCATTTAAACAATGCTTACATTTTTGTAGAGAAAACGAAAAAAGATACTGCGGAAGCACTTACATCGCAGGAGAAAGTATAAGTGGTTAAAATTATGTGGAATTTTGAATTTGCAAACCCTGAATTGCTTTATTTACTGGTAATTATACCGGTAATGATCTTGTTTTACATACGGAATGATCGTAGGAGACAGCCTGATATTCAGTTATCAAGCCTTGCTAATTTCAAAAAAGATGCCGTTCCTTTTCGATTAGTTTTGAGACATATATTGTTTGGTTTTAAGCTTATCGGAATAGCCTTGTTGATCATAGCTTTTGCACGTCCCCAATCGGTCGATTCCTGGAGTGAGACAACAACG
>CAZQOV010000069.1:0-15406 GCA_964595055.1 uncultured Bacteroidaceae bacterium
AAAGAATAAGCTAATAAAGGAACTTCTTTTTAAGATTATGCCAAGGATCAGGTTGAGAAATGCAGAAAACAAAAGCAATCCAAGCAACAAAGAATGGATAAATCGACTGGAAAATTCTTTTTCCAGAAAGTTGCCGTAATTGTGTAAGCGGAATTTCACATCCTGAGAAACTTCAAATGCTTCCAGATCGGGTAGTTTAACTTTAAAATACAGGATTTTATGTTCACCCGGATGCAGATTTATCCTGCCAAATAGCTTAAGTCCTCTGATATAAAGCTCTTCACCTTCTCGAAGGGTTTTGTCGGAAAAATAGTAGAGCCGGGCAGAATCCGCAGCATTCACAGATAAGCTAACCTCTATGGGAAGACTGTCCACATTCTGAATAATAAATTTGAAAAATACCACGCTTTCAGATTGTTTCTGATCTTCTGAGATTAGTTCTTTCCAGGGAGTATAGGCTAGTAAAGGAAGGTCCTCAAGCTGAAAAGTATCAGATAAAACCGTGGTTGCAGAAATGAAGGGATCGTGGATTTCAATACGTTTTAAATTAGCTGTGACAAATAGCGTGTCCTGTCCCTGTAAATAGCCCGGGAAAGCAGCCATAAACGGAAATAACAGGACATATAAAACGGGTCGAATCATGGAATTGGATTAAACGCTTAAAAATATATGTTTTTCCCGACCTTCCAAAGTGTTTTTACTAACCGCTCTGGTTAATGATGACTTTATCAGACGCTCATTTTTTTTCCCAATCTAAGCGTTCAAATAAATCTTTGTGTATACACCGGTTCTGGATTCAGCTTAATAAAGGAATTAAGTGCTGAATATGAATGCTGATCACTTAAAAATACGGATTGGTCCGTAATTTACCCTGTTTGGTCCAAATTAACATGAATCTTTATGCATAATTGCTTGTCCGTTTTTAACTTGTACAAAAATTCTATCAATCATGAAAAAAGTCTATGTCTTTGTTTTAATGGTAGCTCTTCTGGGATTTGGATCCTGTAGTTTATTCGATGACCTGATTCCCGATGTGGATACTACTTTCTCAAAAACTTTTAATATTTCCATTAATTCTCCTTCTGGCGAGGAAGGTCCTGAAAGGATAGATGTTAACGATTCGGAAGATTACGAAGATTTTCAGGATAATATAGATGGCTTTGAGGTCAATGACGTAATGTTTGAGATCATGAATTACGTTGGTCCGGACGATATGTATTTCAGAGCTACAATAGAGGCAGTTTCGGCCGATGGCAGCACATCCGTAACAGCCGGAACCATTGATAACTTCCTCTTGTCTAATTATGCTAATGACGGATTGGAACATCCGGTAACAGAGGTGACCGAAGGATTAGATCAAATTATAGACTGGCTGGACTCACCAGGTAATTTTGATTTGTATCTAAACTACGAATTGTTGGATGAAACGGGTAATTTATACGATATGGAAGGTGAAAATTATAGTTTAGACCTGAAACTTATTTATTATGTAACTGTGATAACAGGTTTTTGATGAAATTAATTTTCATAAAAAAAGGCTGCTCGTCCTAAGCAGCCTTTCTTTATTTTAATATCTGACCCGGATTAATCCCAGCCTTCGTTTTGAACGAGTAAGGGGGAGGAGATGTCAGTTTCGCGCTGGGGGATTGCCATTATGGTTCGGTAATTATCGTAACTCACAGGCTCATTTCCAAAATCTGTATTCAATACACTCTTTTTATTTCTCCAGGCATCAAAGCTTCTCTCTCCTTCTGCAAAGAGTTCCCTTCTTCTTTCATCGAGAATATCCTCAAGGCTAACCGTAGCCACATCCGTATATCCGTCAATTCTTTTTGCCCGCAGATCATTGATATACTCTGCAGAGAGAGCAGGATCATTGTCATGGAAAGCGGCCTCAGCTGCAATAAGATATACTTCTGCAACCCGTATAACCCGTGGATTGTTTACATATAAACTTCCGAGGCGTCCGGGGTACTTTGTCGGATAATAACCTTCACCCTGTCCGTCATCACTTACTTTAAGTTCATATGCCTGGTTCCGTATATCTTCAGGAATTGATCCCATAAAGCTTACGAAACTCTCGGTGAGTCCAAATTCTCCATAACCATTAGGATCGGCATAATAACCTATGGAATTCCGTTGACCGTTATAATTAAGCGTAGTAATGAATTCAAGCAAAAATTCCGGTTGTGCTACTTCAACCCACATACCTTCATATTCTTCCCGGCTTGCAAGTCTGTAACCGGCTTCACCCATTCCGTTTATTACTGAATCTGCTAGTGTGAGTGCTTTATCGTATTCTCCCATGTAAAGGAGTGCCTTGGCCTTGATAGCTTTAGCACTATAGATGTTAAAATAGCCGTATGATTCTGCACGTGAAGGTTCAGGATCGAGAAGTTTGATGGCTTCATCAAATTCCTTAATGATGAAACTATAGGTTTCTTCAAGTGTAGAACGTACTGGTTGATAATCGACCGGATATTTCTGATCTGCAATAGGGATTCCACCATTTTCCGTTGTCATTGTCATACCGCTATGTAAAGCTGTTGGCATCTGACAAAAAACACGGGCAAGATCAAAATGAAGTAATGCCCTCATGGCATGAAGCTGGCCGATAAGATCATTATAGACCATCGTTTCTTCTTCAGATATATTAATGTTATCGGCAACTGAGAGAATATCATTGATTCTGGCAAGTGAAACATATGGCATCTTCCAGAATACATTCGCATACTGGGAGTTTTTATCATAACCATATCTTGCCACCGGTGAAATCTGGTTTGAATTAAGTATGAAAGTCATGTCTCCCGCTCTAAGATCACCATATGCGATATAATCTCCTGCATAGAAGGTGGAATAGGAGGAGAGGTCAGGTTGAATTAGCTGAGTGTAAACGCCATTTACTGCGTTTTGCAGATCCGTAACATTTTGTATGGCCTGGTCTGCAGGGAGTGCAGTGGAAGGATATTCCTCAAGGAAATCCTCACAAGCAGTACCAAACAGAAACAGGAACGCTATAAATGAATATATGATATTTTTCTTCATCTTAAATTAATTTTTTGGTTATTAAAATCCGAGGTTAACGCCTACACTGATCATCCTGGCAAGAGGAGTATCCACGGTGCGGTATCCGTTGAGGGTAACTTCGGGGTCAATGTCTTTTTCTTTTGTCCACATCCAGAGATTGGTTCCTTTAACATATACCTCAAGGTTGTCAACATAAATTCTGCTGGTAAGAGATGTGGGTAAATTATAACCAACTTTTAGTTCTTTTAATCTTACGTAATCAGTCGATAAAATATGTCTTGTAGACCAATTGTCGGAACGATTTGGATCGTAAGAATTGGGCATTGGATTGTCGACCTCATCCCCGGGTTTTGTCCAGTAATTACCTTCAACATCTTTGGACAGGTTGAAAACTCCGGCACGAAGACCGTCATGATGGGTAAAATATCCCGGATAATCGAACATTTTCCCACCCAAGGAATAGGTAAACATAAGATCCAGGTTGAATCCCTTATAGGAGATACTATTATTAAAACCACCCAATAAATCGGGGTAAGCTTTACCCACAATGGATCTTCCTGCTTCAAAATAATTCCGGGTTCTGTTCTCAGGGCTATCAGGAAGCTCAGGGTCGACCTTGAAATAACCATAACCAGTTTCAGGATCTACGCCCACCCAGGTCGGGAGATAGAAAGAATACATGTCTTCTCCTTCTCTGTATATGAACAGGTCACCGTCGCCTGTGATCAGGTCTTCACCGTCAGGAAGTTCCTTAACAATGGATTTTTGACTGGTGAATGTGAGATCGGTTCTCCAGGTAAATCCTTGTGGAGATGCGATGTTTACCGTATGAAGTTCAAATTCCAGTCCATTGTTTCTGATACTTCCAATATTTTGCCATGTTGATCCAAAACCTGTCATGTAGGTGATTGGACGATCCAACAATAACCCTTCGGTAAGTTTGTCATAATATTCCAAAACAAATCCAAATCTTTCGAAAAGATTCACATCCAGCCCTACATTCATATTATTACTTTTTTCCCAACCCAGTTCTTCGTTACCTGGCTGATCTACGTATATAGCCGGTCTTTCGCCATAGCCACCATCAAAGGCATAAAGGGGTAAATGCTCATACCAGAAGGGAGGCAGGTTGCCATTGGTCCCATAGGAAAATCGCAATTTACCATCGGTAAGAACATCGCTGTTTTCGAGGGCCGATTCTCCTGTGAATCGCCATGATGCTGATCCTGACCAGAAGGGAGCCCAGCGGTTATCAGCCCCTAAGCGAGATGAACCATCAGTTCTGATGCTTCCCGAAAGGTAATACCTGTTGTCAAAGTTGTACATCACATTGGAGAAGTAGGAAAGCAAATTATTCCTTGAAATGGAAGAGGATGCATCATCGGGTTGTCCGTTCCCTAATTCAACCAGTTTTGAGTTTGAATAATTGATTACCTGTGAGTAGAGAAACTTTTGTGTGGTGGCAGAAATTTCCGCACCTGCAAGGGCTTGCAGATTATGGCTGCCAAAGCTCTGATTGAACGTCAGGACATTTGAGCTGGTGAGATCCAGGTTGGTATATACACGATATTCACCGCGCCCATTTGTAGATTCTCCATCGACAGATGCAGGTCCCCAGTATTCAAAGTTTTCGGCCTGTACCCAATCAATACCTGCAGTGGATTTGAAGGATAAATAATCGGTAAACCTTGCCTCAGCACTCCCATTGGTGATGCTGCGATAGGTATTAGTTCTGATGAACTGATCATCTCCGGCTAAGAGCTCTTCCGGATGGCCTCTGTAGGCAAAGTGCGCTGCCGGATAGGTTTCTCCATCCTCGTCATATTTCGGCGCTGTTGGGTTGGCTGCAAAAAGGATACCCAGGGGTTGTGCATAGCCAATACCCTGACTCTGGTCAGACTGGTCGCGATAACCGTTTTGCTGGGTGAAGGATAACATTTGATTCATATTCAGATCTAACCAATCGGTTGCACTATTGGCAACATTTAGCCTACCGGAATATCTTTTAAAATCTGAATTTGCGACAAGACCTTTTATATCGGTATAACCTCCACCAATATAAAAACGGGTTTTTTCATTTCCACCGGAAGCAGATAACTGATAATCTCTTTGACTTCCGGTTCTGTAGATTACATCTCTCCAGTCTGTGCTTACCGTAGAATCGATTGTGGTACTCCAGGCATCCTGATATGCTTCAATTTCTGGCTGGTAAAAAGCAAGACTGTCGGCATTGCCATAATTCGACTGCCCCGGAAGTAAACCATAAAATCCTTTAATATAATTTGCAATGGCCAGTTGTTCGTACCTGTGATATTCCGGACCTCCCATCATTTCATAGGAATTGGAAGCTATAGAAGACCATCCCTGTGAAGTTTTGAATTCAAATTTTGTTTTTCCGGCTTTTCCCTGTTTGGTAGTTATAATGACAACACCATTGGCAGCCCTTGACCCATAAAGAGATGCAGCAGCGGCATCCTTTAAGATGGTAATATTGGCAATATCATCAGGGTTAATCGTAGATAAGATATTTGAGTTTCTTCCGTAATGGCCAAAATCCCCGCTAAGCATAGGAATTCCATCAATCACGTATAGTGGAGTGGTGGTTCCGTTAATTGAACCAATACCACGGATTTGAATTTCACCTGAAGCGCCCGGATCACCAGTGGTGGAAGAAATCCTAACACCCGAAACTTTACCGATCAATGACTTGTCAATTGATTCTGCTCCGGGTACCTGCAGTTCCTCTCCTTCTACCATCTGGGCAGAACCTGTAAAATCGGCTCGCTTAATGGTATTATAGGCAACCACCATTACTTCATCAAGGCCAACCGCATCGAGTTCGAGGGCTACGTCAATATTGCTGCGGTTATCAATTTCAATTTCCTGTGACTTCATTCCCACAAATGTGAACACAAGGGTATTTTTATCTTCAGGAACATTAATGGTATAGGATCCATCAATTTCCGTAATGGTTCCGATGGTGGTCCCTTTAACCGTAACCGAAGCACCGGGAAGAGGAACATCGTCCTGTGCAGAGGTAATTACCCCCGATATTTCCCGAGATTGCGCATGCAGAAATTGCAAACTGCAAAGCGCCATGAATAAAATGAATAATAGACTAAATTTTTTCATAGGGTAGATTTTTGATTAAAAAACAAAAAGTTTTATTTCACTCCTTTGTAAAATGTTATTGAACCTTAATCTTTCGTCTGCAAAAAGATAATTTTTGTAGCATCAAAGGATTTGGGTAAAAATAGGGTATGACCGGAAAAACTCATTTTTTATTCAGGCTATCACCGGGGTTTTCGTGCATACAACCTGCATGATCAAATGAATGCCATTTCCTGACGAGAAACGGTAATAAGCCCCCCATAATCCGGTTGTTCGCAGTTGTGTGTGAATGTTCCCCAATTTTTTCAAAAAAAAAGCCGTCTCACGACGGCTTTATCTTTGTTTTAAATCTATCAAAATTCTTGTATTAACTATTTATAAACCTAAAAATCTATGAAAGAAAGATGATAAGAAATCCTAAAAAACAAAGAATTGAAAGATTTACAGTTTTACGATGGTAAAAATATTAGTTTAAAATGTTGATTGGAAATAAAATCAATGTATAGAAGGTTAGGGTCTGTAAACAACATGGAGTCATTATAAAGTGCTCTTTCCTGTAACTCTGTCCTGTTAAGCAGAAAAATTTCCGGGAATATTCCGTAAAGCTCCTTTTCCCTGTTGATGGTAGATGTCAGGAACAGTAAGTAATGAAAGAAAAGAGATGGACATGAATATTTTGCTGAATAAGCCTGCCATTTATTTAGGTACTTGATCTAAATTTGAAGCCAATGAAATGGAAATTGTTCATTTGTTGAAGAAAAACGGTATTTCACAGCTTATTTCTTTCACTTTACAGATTCGGTCATTGAAGTAACTTTTTTTTGTTTAATTTCAAAGGATTAATAAAGATTGTTTTTTTTTAGGATTAAATTACAGCCATGAAAAAACGATTAGGGAGAATTGATGCAAAAAGAATCCTGAAACATATTTTTTTTTGGTGCGGATTTTTAGGCATTTTGTTTCTTTTGTCAGGAACACATGCCTTGCCCTTGGACTTTTGGCTTGTTGATTTACCTGTTCTCTTTATCTATGTTTATGTGACTGCCTACCTTCTTTTGCCTTATTTTTTAAAAAGAAAAAAGTTTTTTTTCCTTATCATTACTTTCTTTATCTTCAGCCTGCTGATTTCTTTTTTACGACTGAAGAATTATGATTTCTTTTATTTTTCAATGTTCGCTCCCGGTCCTGTCATGCCTCATGATGAAATAAATTTTTCTTCTATAATTTTGAATGCCAAGGATTTCTCTTTTGCTCTTTTTGTTTTCCTGGCCTTTAAGTATACCCAAAGCTGGCTGCAATATGAAAATAATCGAATGGAAATTGAAAATACCCAATTGGAATCTGAACTTGAACTTATAAAAACGCAGATTGATCCCCATTTTATCTTCAATACCCTTAATAATATTTATTCCCTATCCGTTACAGATCCTGGGCGTACAAGATTAGCGATAAAAAAATTATGGGGAATCATGGATTTCCTTGTACACGAAGTGGATCATGAAGAAATACGAATTGAAAAGGAATTAAACTTGATTCATGATTATGTCGAGCTTGAGCGTCTTCGGTATGGGGAACGTTTGACATTTGACTTTTGTGTGGATGAAAATCTAAAAGAATATCGCATTCTTCCCTTAATTATGTATCCTTTTGTCGAAAACAGTTTTAACCATAGCATGGCAAGGGATCCTGGTTATCCATGGATAAAAATTCGAATACTGGAAAAGGACAATTTTATCCGGTTTATTGCAGAAAGTAGCAGAGGAGAAGAGTTTCGGGATACCGAATTCGAAAAGGAAATAACCAAAACCCTTATAAGAATAAGAAAACGCCTGGACTATTATCTTCCCGGAAGATACCAGCTGCAAACCTCTGCTAATAAAAATGAAGCATCGGTTCAATTAGATATTGCTATTTAATGACTGGCTCAATTTATCAAATAGAAAAATCATTGAGCAGGAGGTATGTACGACATATCCTTTTCTGGTCTGCTTATATTTTGACCATGACTTATATTCATGGCCTGGGGATGCAGGAAGGCAGTTATTTTCCCTGGTTTATGAATTACCTGTTTGAATTGCCTTTGATAATAGGATTGACCTACACAATTGCATATTTCATTCTACCCCGAATGCTTAAAAAAAATCGGTATTTCATAAATGCCCTGTTAACCCTTTTGCCTTTCCTTATATTTTCTGCTTTGAATTTATGGCTGGATAATTCAGTTATCCGTCCCATTTTTTTTCAAGTAGACAGCCAGGGTATGGAAATGGTAGGAATTCTAAAAAATGCTTTTGGGCTGGCATTCCCTGTGGTCATTTTTTTGAGCTTAAGTTTGATCAGGAAGCATTCCGGAAAATTTAATCAAAATTATAAGGTTCATAATGGATTAAAATCGGAATTAGCTTTGATCAGAAGTCGCATGCATCCTGTATTTTTGCATGATGCTTTGAATGATATATATAAAGTTTCGAATGAAAACCCGGATATTCTTCCGGAGATGATCCTTAAGATTTCTGATATTCTTCACTATTTTCTTTTCGAATGTGGATCAGAATTTGTTCCGGTTAGAAAAGAAGAGCAGGCTATACGGATTTATTTGGGATTTGAAAAATTAACCTTTGGAGAAAAGTTTAACTATGATATACATATACAGGGAGATATTGAATCCTCAATGATTTCTCCCTATGTTATACTCCCCCTTGTGCGGGCTGTATGCCGCTTTCACCCTGATTATGATAATAATCCCGGAAAGGTTTTCATTCATTTGTTGATAAATGCGGGGGTGCTGAATTTTTCGGCCAGTCAGAAAATCCTGGGAGAAAACCTCCAAACTAAATTTGAATTTGACTGGAAAGAAGAAATAAACATGTCAAGAAGAAGACTGGAACTGATGTATCCTTGGCGATATAACCTGGATATTATAGAAACGGAAAGAAAATTAATGGTAAATTTGTCTGTTAGTCTTAATAAGGAAGGAACTTTACATGAAAACCCGATGCCTAATAGTCGATGACGAGCCACTCGCAATAAAACTGATCGAATCGCATATCAGGAAACTTGAGAATCTGGAAATTGTTGACACATGCACAAACGCAATGGATGCATTTGACGTGCTTCGCGACAAAAAGGTCGATCTTCTTTTTCTGGATATTCAAATGCCTCAAATAACAGGAATCGAATTTCTAAAGACCTTGAAGAATCCTCCAGAAGTGATTTTGACCACCGCTTACCGTGAATATGCTCTGGAAGGATATGAGCTGGATGTGATCGATTATTTGTTAAAACCCATTTCTTTCGAGCGATTTCTGAAGGCAATTGATAAATATTATCATTATACCAGCGGTGAATCTACGGTTTTTCCTGTTTCTGACAGAACATCTGAAGATATGTCGGCCTATATTGATGTGAGGGAAAATAAAAAAATCATAAGGATTAAACTGAAGGACATCATTTATATTGAAGGCCTTAATGAATATGTTGGTTTTCATACCGCAGACAAACGTATAGTTAGTAAAAACAGCTTATCCAAAATTGAAAACAAGCTCCCATCTGAACAGTTTATCAGGATCCACAAATCTTTTATTGTTCAAATCTCAAAGATTAAGGCCTTCTCTGCCACTCTTATTGAAGTGAACGGTAAGGAATTACCTATTGGAAGAAGTTACAAGAACGGTGTCAATAAAGCGTTGAATTTTAATGGGGATTAGTTACGGCCGCCAGACTCCATTAGCCCACAATAATTTGCATTTTTGTCTGTTGCATTATGAAGGACTACCGCCCTGCACATCCCTGCAGATAACCTACACTGCCTTCAACAAACCGGAAATTTTTATCGACAAAAGCCCGGGTTGAGGATATTATGGCTAATTATTGATACCAGACTAAACTGTTTCTGACGGAGGTTGATGGTAAGTGGATGAAATCCATCAAGTATTTTAAAATTTTACCGGAAAAAAAGGTCACTGGTAATATAAGTTGCTGATCATCAATTAAAGTAGTAAGGGATTCCTCAGCCAGAATTAAAAAAGCCTGAATTCAGTGATAGATAAATATATGATCCTATCCATAAATCCAGGCTAATTTATATAAAAAAGAAAAGCCCTTGTTAAGCTGTAACAGAACTCACCACTTCTGCCTTTATATTGCTTTCAAATGAGATATTATCTGCAATGGGACATCTTCTTTCAATCTCGGAAAGAAATGCCTCTTTCTCATCTTCTGTCATGTCAGCATCAATGTCTACCTTAACCCTTAGTTCGGTGAATCCTGCTCTTCCTTTGTCAGTTTTGCCCAGAAGATAATCTTTATCAATGTCTCCTTCAACTGTGGCATTGATGGCTCTTACATTCAGTCTTTTTTGATTGGAAATTATCCGTCCGATAGCGCAAATGCATGCCGGTAAGGAAGAAAGGAATACCTCCAGCGGATTGGGTCCTGCATCATTACCACCCATAGCCGATGGCTGATCGATAGTAAACGGATGTGAACAATCTATTTTTGTGCGGAATCCTTCCTGAATGCTTCCTGCTACTTTCATTGTTGTTAGTGCCATATTTAAGAATTTTATCTATTTAACATGTAAAACATGCAAAACTAAAAGAACGGAAAGGAAGAAAATATGATAAATATCAGGCTTTTCGAATCATTTTGATGGTTGTTCAAAAAATGAAACATGGAGCTTCCCCAAAAACCCATGATCAAAAGCCACCCTGGAGCAAACAGAAAGGCCTCATGGAGCGGTGTGTTTCTTTAATCTTTTTTACTGAGAATATAATAACAGGTAGTAATCAGGAAGTTGCGAAAATAAGGCACTGAAGATATTAGCTTATTCATCTTTCTGGGTTTCAGGGTAAATTTAATTTCATAATTGGGATTGATAAACCAGAACGCCTTTTTTTCAATCTGATAATTCTCTCTTTTGATGATTCTTTCAAATTTCTCAATGGTGATCCTGGTATCTTTTATTTCCAGAAGCTCTTCAATCCGGACAGGGGGTTCTCCGGCAATTTTCATCAGGCCGGGGTACAATCTTCCGGGTAAAAGATGAAACCAGGGGGTTTTGCTCAGGATATGACTATGACACATTTGTTGATGTCCGCCGAAAGGATTTTGCCAGGGAGGGAAGCCCAGAAAAAAACACCCGCCGGGTTTTAGAAATTTTTTGACATAATTCAAAAATTTTTCATGATCATGTATGTGTTCAAGTACATCTCTCATCACGATCAGATCATATTCTTTCACAAGTTTGGGAGGAGGCGAATAAATGTCTGAAGCGATCAGCAGAAGCCGCTTTCTATTCTTGTGGTGATGAAAAAATTTTTTAGCATTTTCAATTTTGCTATCCAGAATATCTACACCTGTAACTTTACAACCCCTGTCTAGAAAAGGTTTTAAGTTTCCACCCTCCCCGCATCCGATCTCGAGTACTTCTGTATCCTTTTCAACAGGCACTATCTTTTCAATAAACGGAATAACGTATTTTTCTGTGGTATAGGATTGTTCAGCAAAATACCTATCCCTTTCTTTGTGTCTTTCCTGCATAGTCAAATATTTCTGCTACAAAGATATAATTTTCCGGATTGGATTCTCTTATGTATATTCACCCCCGGTGAGTAATTTATTTTCTTCTATGAATATAATCATTATACAACACGTAGCCTTTGAAAGTCCGGGTCATTTTATTGATATCTTTAAAAGTTATGATGCCCGGATAACTTTCCTTGAAGTTTACCGCGAAACTCCTGCTATAGAGGAAGACTTTGATGTGCTTTTGATTATGGGAGGGCCCATGAATATTTATGAAGAGGATAAATATCCCTGGCTGAAAGAGGAAAAAATGATCATTGCCGAGGCCATAAAAAACAAGAAGGTAGTCATAGGGGTATGTCTTGGAGCACAATTAATAGCAGACGCACTCGGATCCAAAGTATATCCCAACCCTGCAAGAGAAATTGGCTGGTTCCCTGTGCAAAAAACAAATGACAGAGTATTAAATTTTTTGCCCGATTTTATTACGGTCTTTCACTGGCATGGAGAGACTTTTGATCTTCCGGAAAATTGCGTTTCCATATATAAATCGGAGGTAACCGAACATCAGGCCTTTCTTTACGACGACAGGGTTCTGGGACTTCAATTTCATCTTGAAATGGAATTTGAGGGGGCGAAAGCTTTATGTCATAATTGCCGGGAAGAAATGGACGGATCATGTTATGTTATGGATGAGAATGAGATATTGGAACAGCACAAGAATTTTACAAGCTCGAATAAAAAAACACTAAGAAATTTGATTTACTGGTTATTTAAAAAAAACCTTATTCCCTGATCTCTTTATTCATTTTCATGAACGAGTGCTTGCCTGATTTTCCATGAGCAAAAAAAAAGATATAAAATTCATGAAAAGAATTGAAGATTTCGAACTGATCTTTAAACAATTTTTTATTCCTTTAAGCTATTACGCCCTGAAATTTGTTAAGGATGCGGATGGATGTCTAAGGCTTGGAAAATTCTCAGATAAAATTCTCAGATATTGTTAAAGCTATAATTTTGTAGATTATTTATTTTTATTTTAACTTTCTGTAGAGGTAAATGTTTTTTTAGGTGTGTCATTCTATGAAAGAAGCCAAGATTTAAATGGAGATACCGGAAAGAAATAAGGTGCCAGTTGATTTGATTGCCAAATATCTTAATGGTGAGGCAAATACTGATGATATTATCGATCTTGAAAACTGGAAATCAAAATCAGGAGATAATAAAAAAGTATTTGACGAATACCGAACAATTTGGGAAAGAACCGGTCAGCTCAGTTTGTTCGCTGATATTGATATTGAAAACGAATGGAACGTATTTCTGGAAAATACCGCCCAGGAAAAGGAGTATCATCATCCCCGTCAAAGCTTCTTTACCGCTCACCCCCTGATGCGTTTAGCTGCCATAATTATTTTCGGACTCATTTTGAGCATCAGTGGGTACCTTCTTTATCAAAGGTTGAAGTACGAAAAACTCTATGCTAAAAATGAGGTACTGGAACTTAGTTTACCCGATGGGAGTTCTGTAAGCCTGAACCGGGGAACAAAAATTATCTATCCGAAAAAATTTGGGGACAGAAGAGAGATATTCCTGAACGGGGAAGCTTTTTTTGAAGTCAGCAAAGATCCGGAACGGCCGTTTATGGTCAAATCAGGCAATATGATCCTAGAAGTTGTCGGTACATCCTTTAATTGTTATGCCTATGAAAGAGAAAATATTGTAAAGGTAATTGTCGAATCAGGAAAAGTCGCTGTTTATAACCACAAGGAAAACTCGGGAAGGAAAGATTTTCTTGTAAGGGGAGAAAGATTGATTTACTTACGAAAAGAAGGAGTAAAAACGATTCAGCCCAATACGGATTTGAATTATAAAGCCTGGAAAACAGGAGTATTTAAATTTGAAAATTCCAGTTTGCAATATGTCGGAAATCTGCTTGAAAAGCATTATCAGACTAGAATAACACTGGTGAATTCTATGTTAAACGAATGTACAATTACGGTAAGTTTCCATAAGAAAAGTCTTGATTATATTCTCGAAACCATAACAGAAACCCTCGGCCTTAAATTACTCAAAACGGAAAACGGATATTTCATTGACGGACCGGGATGCTGATGGATAAAGAATGAAAGAAATATCCAATATAATAGTATTCTATTTTACCCCAGTAGAAGATCAGGGGTGATTTTTTATTTGAGCAACTCAATATCACAATTTCGGAACTTTCCAGCATATCGAAAAAAAGTGAGTATAAATTCTCATATAATCCCTCTAAAATACCTGAAAATAAGAAGGTAAACCTGCCCGCACATAAATTGGATATGCAAGACATAATAGTCGTTTTAAGAGATAAGGGCATAGCACCAAGCAAAAGAGGGAATCAAAACGGGTTAGTGTTCCCGTGATTAAAGAAGAGAAAAGATTTTTCACCTTACGGGATTATATCAAAGAAGCTGGTAATGATGAATTCCTTATCGCTGCTCCCATTATCATCCGCTCGAATGGAAAAGGAATGATATCAAATGCGTATCAATGAAATACCCGGCATTTTCCTTTTTGTTATTTTGAGAGTGGTTTCGATCATTGATAACACAAAACTTTTAGCACCAAAACCGTAAATGTCCAAATTTTGCATTTCGGTTGAAAAGGGAGAAAAATATTTATGTTGCTAAATACATTTCAGATAAAAACAGGTATTAAGATTATGCACGGAATTTGCTAAAGCAGTATCTTTAATCTGAATTTATCGTGAAATGAGTGAACAACCGTCATATGAGGAACTCTTAAGAGAAAATGAGAAACTATCTCAAAAGATAAAGGAGCTGGAATCAACGGTTGGCAATTATCAAAAGGCCTGGGAGGATTTTCAGATTTGGAAATCGGAAAGTTTTATGCAGGCAATTTTAAATAATATCCAGGATGGGATAAGTGTATTAAATCCTGACCTTACCATTCGATATGTCAATCCCGTCATGGAGAAATGGTATGCCAAGAATATGCCTCTCATAGGAAAAAAATGCTTTACCTGTTACCATAAAAATACGGAAGCTTGTGATCCATGCCCTACCTTGCGTGCAATGGAAACTGGTAAAACAGAGTCTGATATTGTTCCGGCTCTTGATCAACCCGATAGATGGTTGGAATTATTCAGTTATCCGTTGAAAGATTTAGAAACCGGGGAATTAAAGGGGGTAATTGAATTTGTCAGGGATATAAGTGAAAGAATAAAAGCTGAAAAATTACTTTATGAAAGCAAGGAGCGCTATCAGACTTTTTTTGATAATTCACCAATTCCGCTCTGGGAAGAGGATTTTACTGAACTTTATAAATACCTTGATAAGTTAAAAAAGAAGGGCGTTGATGATTTCAGGTCGTATTTAGGGAAAAACCGAAATGAGCTAATTTCCTGTGTACACAAAATTAAATACCGGGATGTAAATAATGCCACAATAGATTTGTATGAAGCCAGGAACAAAGAACATTTTTTCAATAATTTTGAATCTGTAATCAATGAAGATTCATTTAATGTATTTCTGGAAGAAATTGTTCACCTCGGAAATGGAAAGAATAAGTTCAGTTCAGAGGTAAAAATCAGGACCCTTAAGGGGAAGACCAAATACCTTGATATGAATTTGATCATAGATGATTCCAATAAAAGTTTTATCAGAGCTCTTGTGGTAACACCGGAAATAACAGACCGGAAACATATAGAACAGAAACTAAGAGAAAGTGAATCCCGTTTTCG
>CAZQOV010000070.1:0-15389 GCA_964595055.1 uncultured Bacteroidaceae bacterium
GGCCGCGAATTTAATTGGTAAAACGAAATGCTACCGGGTTTTCGGGAATCGGAGGAATTTCTATTTAATCAAATTATTATGATAAGCAAGAAGTGCAAGATTAAGTGAATTGGCGGTGCCGGTTTTATTCAGCAAACCCGAACGGATTCCCTCAACTGTGCGCTGACTGATTTTTATTCTCTCGGATATTTCTTTATTCGAAAGACCTTCACAGATCATTTTTAAAATATGATTTTCTCTTTGAGTAAGCTTGATATTCTGAGCAAGTGGAAGCTCTCCCCTCGAAAATGAAGGAAACGATTTCATTATTTTGGCCATGATTTGAGTTGAAAAATGAGAGTTTCCGGCAGCTACGTTTCTTATGGCCTCAATCAGTTCTTCAGGGTCCGATTCTTTGGTAAGAAATCCCTTTACTCCAGCCATTATAATTTTCCTGAGCATCTGTTCATCAGTAATCATAGTGAGGGCCAGAATCTTTAAGTCTGGAAGCTTTTTTAGCGCCAGAATCGAAGTTTCAATCCCATCCATTTCCGGCATGGAAATATCCATTAAAACCACATCGGGCCGATGGATTCTAAGTTTTTTAAGAAAATCAAAACCATTAGATGCTTCCCCACAAACCCTGATATCCTTCGTCTGTTTCAGAATAAATTTTAATCCATCCCTGAACAGGCTGTGATCATCAACCAGAAAAATTTTCCAAACCTTTTTCATCCCCATTATTGTAAATCATTATCTCTCTAGGAAGATTTTCTACTGAATATTCCCAGGGCTTTTTTCAATAGATCGTAATATAATGTGACACCAAGCATAAGAGTGAATAGCCATATCACACCCAAATTATAAACCAGGGTATCAAGCTTCCATCCCAGCAAACTTTTCCATGGAGCATAGAAGTGAGATCTGAATGAAATGGTATTATCAGGCTCCGGATCTATAAAAACGGGATCCAGAACCTGGCAGAGGCGATTATTCTCTACTATTATTTTGTCGTTTACCGTGCTTTTCTTTACCAGTGATTCAAGAAATTCATTGTGATTTCTTCTGTAAAGATCTCTGTAACCGTCTTTTCCCAATCTTTCCTCAAATGCTTTTATCTTTTGTGTTTTTTGTTCATTAATGATGGTGTAGGCCCTGATATATTTATTTTTAAGCTCATCAATAAATTCATACATTATACCAGCTTTCAATGCATCAAAATCCTTTTCTCCAAACAGATGGGGATCTGGTGTTTCCAGATCTCTAAACTGCGAACTTTCATTATTAAACTCAGCTTGTAAAATACTGAGCTTGTTTGCGAGAGGTGACGATCGGTCGGGGTTTTTCCTGCTCAACTCCTCACATTCGCGGATCATTCTTTCAAGTTCAGGAATATAATAGGCCTGCTTATAATCGATCTGACTGGCCAGTTTATCCAGCTCATAAAAATTCTTCTCATAAGGATTATCTTTAAATTGTGCTACCGCCAGAGCTTCATAAGCCCATCGTGAAGTCATAATATCTGCAATAAGGGGAGCCTTTCTTCCACCTCCGCCTATCAAACTGTTGAGTTTGTCAAAGCTAAACATGGCTCCCCCCAATATCATCTGAGGAATGACGAGCAAAGGAATAAGTATGTATATGGTAACCGCTGAATTAAATGAGGAAGATATATTCAACCCAAGCATGTTGGCAAAACAGGAAGCCGCAAAAAGAACCAGCCAGTACTCGAAGAATAGCCCCTGTATTTCAAGAATCGCATTTCCGATCAGAACAAAAACCAGGGATTGATATGCAGAAAGACCAAAAAGAATCACGATTTTGGACATCAGATATCCCGATCGGCTAAGGTTTAAAAAGGCCTCACGTTTTAAAATTTTCCTGTCCCGGAAGATTTCTTCAGCGCTAACAGAGAGTCCCACAAATAAAGCAATAATTATGCTCATAAAGATATAAGGGGGGATATTTTCATTTTCCCTGAATATGTATTCCCCTTCAGGTCCGGATGCATACCGGATTATTATCGTAAGGATCAGTGCCAGGAGGGGTGTCTCCAATAAGTTTATCAACAGATACTGCACATTTCCCAGTTTGGAAAGTACATCCCGCTGAATGAAAATCCCAAACTGCTTAAGTCTGCCGGGAATATTCAGTATTTTCTGTTTAAAATCTTCAACATTCTCTATGATTCTTTTTTTCTGATTGACAAGAAACAGTTCATGCCAGTCTTTGGGTTTTTTAATCCTGTTCCGGGTAAAGCGTCCGTAATCATCCACCTCCTTGGCCTCAATGATATTGAACAGCAACTCAGGATTTACATTTCCGCAGTGACTGCATTCTCCTACGTCTGCATTAATCTGGTTGGTTATTCCCTTAAAATAGATAAGCGATTCAACAGGATTGCCGTAATATATAGGATAACCACCAGTATCCAGTAAAAATAACCGATCAAACATTTTAAAGATATCAGAGGATGGCTGATGGATCACCACGAAAATTAATTTCATATTCAGAGACAGTTCTTTCAGTAAATCCATAACATTCTCAGAATCTTTTGAAGACAAGCCTGAGGTGGGTTCATCAACAAAAAGAACAGAAGGTTCACGGATTAATTCCAGGGCTATATTTAAGCGTTTCCTCTGTCCTCCACTGATCTTCTTATTCAATGGACTTCCCACCTTGATATCTTTTATTTCGCCGAGTCCAAGATTCTCAAGAGTGGTATTTACTTTATCTGTTATCTTCTGATTATCAAGGTCTTTAAAACACAATTTCGCATTATAGTAGAGGTTTTCAAATACTGTCAGATCCTCAAACAGAAAATCATCCTGGGCGATATAACCTATCATCGCTTTAGCCTGCCGGGTATCTGTGTGCACATCAATGCCATTTATACTTACATTTCCGGTTTTTGGCTTTTCAATCCCTGATAGTACATTCAGTAAGGTTGTTTTTCCTGACCCACTGGCTCCCATGATACCGATCAGGCCAAACTCCTCTGCAATATCTACATTTCTGAGTCCTACTTTTCCTCCGGGGAATTCGTATGAAATGTTCCTGGCTTTAAAAGAAATATTTTTCACGTTTTCATCCCGGATAAAACGTGATACAATATCGCTGTAATAAATAGTGGTCTTGGGCAATCGGAGGGTGCTTCCGGAAGGAAAAATATAAATGTTATTTTGATTGAACACCATCCCGTTGAGCGTGATCTCACTTTGCCCCTTGTATTTCATAAAATAAAGGTCAACACTTCTGATCTTTAGCATATATATCGCCTGATCCAACCCGCTTGTTTCAAAATGTTTTGCCTTATCAAGCTTAACTTTCAGATCTGAAGAAGCATTATGAATGACCATAATCTCTTCATAATTCTTCTTTTCCGGGTCATCAAATCGTATAAACGAGCTGATTAATTCAAGTTCTTCTTTGGTAACATTGAATACATCCGAGATGGTTTCAATGATCCCCATACGCTGCTCTGTATATAATTGCTCCGCTTTAAGAAGCTCGAGAATCCTTACCAGAACAATGATCTTTTGTTTTTGCGTCAGGGTTTTATTTATTTTGCGGCTTATGGTAAGGGTCTTTACCGAATCCCGCATGGCAGTCATCTTCCCCCGGTTAATCCCTTTCTTCTTATTCTCCGCGGCCTTCTCATCATAAAAAGTCAAATATTCATCTACCTTTTCCTTACCTAACTGAGCGTTCAGAAAAGATTCAACATAATTCCTCTGATTTTCGGTTGTGCCTTCATCCTGTTTGGAGATGATGGCAAACAACTGCATTAAGGCTTTTAGTATTTCTTCACTCATTTTTTTAAAATTAATGTAGCGTTCAAACTCTTCGGACGTGACCCCTTAGGATTGAACCCCTGGGACTGAAAGGCTGGAGCCCTTGCTAAGGAGCGGCGGAGAAGATCCCCGGGCAAGAATAACCAGCTTAATAATTATCGCAGAACCCCACGGGACGAAAAGTTAAATAGCTGAACAACTGTCAGTTGAAGTAACGCGAAGTCCTAAGGTTCCCGACAGGTATGCAAAGGTTTTCCACTGTCAGGGCGAAACCCTGATGCTTCTGTCGCAGGCGGAGGTTCCAACCTTCCTAATATGCTTCAAGTTCAAACGGTATCTCTATCAGCTCCGAGTACTCCTCCCCTGCTTCCTGAAGGTCAAGATCCAGTTCCATGTAGTACCATTTCACTTTGAGAGGAACACCTTCTTCATATATGTCATTTATTTTCAAAAGTATATCCAGTATAAGCTTGGAAGAAGCGGTATTAAAATACTCCAGTTTAAATACGAATTCTGCATTTTCGACAGGGTTTTTCTCGAATTCATCCAGCCATTCCAGCACAGGGGTGTAAAAACTAACCACATCTTCCGGCAGAGACCTGCCTGAAAACTCAAATATTTTATTTTCAGCATCAAGTGTAATTTCCGGAGTTTCGTCCGTTGCTGTTATTTTAAGCGTTTCCATAATATCTTATTTATATGTTTTTGATACGGTTATTAATAATGAGAACATGGAATGATTGCTGTCAAGCTCTTCGAAATAATAGACCAGTTTGTTTCCCGATTTCCTTGCCATATCAATAATTCCAATGCCGGCGCCGCCAATCTCTGAGAACGATCCGTTTAACCTGACTTGCTTGTAAAGTTTTTTAAGGCCATCTGCATTTAAAGAGTTTACTTCGTCAAGCCTGTTTTTCAGAGTAGGAATTCCTTGATTTGACATTCTGTTGGACGTAATTAAAAGATAATCATCTTCCGTCTCTCCGATCATAAAAATGGGCGAATGTCCGTTCTCAGACTCATGATTCACAGCATTTTTACTGATATTCTGGAGCATTTCAACCATAATATTAAAGATTTTACGACGTACAATATCTTCCAGCTCATCAATAGAAAATTTCTTTTCAGTAAACGCCAGTAAGGTCTTCGTTAACTGCTGTGAAAAATCACCGGCATAAACCAGGATCACCTCATTGTTTTTCATGATCTCATGAAAACCAAAAAAGTGCTTTAAGGATTTTTGCCGGCTGGTAGTCGTATTTTCAGGATTTTCCATGTATCATTTTAATTTTTTGATTTAACAATTGTGCGAAGGGCGAAATAACTGTAATTCTCATCGATATCTTCGAAGTCGTAATCCAGGTCATTGCCGGTCTTTCTCGCAATATCTATCAACCCCAGGCCTAATCCCTTCTTATCCTCCATTTCTCTGGTCTGTAACCAAAACCGGTAAAATTCATTGAGGTCCTTTTCATCCATCTGACTGATTTGATCGAGGCGTTTTTTCAGTTCGGGAATTTTATCCTTGCGAATCGCATTTCCACTGTAAATTGCGTATCTTTCACCAACCCTGCCGATGGTGAACATGCTGGTTTTAAAATATTCATTTTTTTCAGCATGAAAAGTGATGTTTTGAAGACATCCGATCATCACATTGAAGATCTTTGTTTTAAGTCCACGCTCTGCCTGTGATGAATCCAGCTTTTTTTCTGTCATCTCAAGCAAAGCCAGAATAATTTGTTGTGAAAACTCGCCTTTATAGGAAAGCATGATGTCATTTTCGAACATCTGCTTTCTGAATTTCGTAATAAAGTCAAGTTTGTTTTCAACTGTCTCTTTCATATTTCCTAATTAAAATTTAAATCCCATAATCAGAATATCATCAAGTTGCTCTACTTCGCCTTTCCATTCTTCGTAAGCACTCAGAAAAAGCTTCTCCATCTGAAAAATACTCAGGTGGGTATTCTCCCTGATCATAAGGCTTACTCTCCCGCTCATAAATTTCTGCTTACCGGTAGGTCCGCCGTATTGATCCCCATAGCCATCAGACATCAGGTAAAATGCATCTCCCTGCTTAATATTAAAGGAATGATTGTTGAAATTCTTTCGGTTGGAATACTGTGTACTACCCACCGGGAAACGATCTCCTCGTATCTCCTTAAAATTACCTTTACTCACGTAATATAAAGGTCTGTGAGCTCCGGCATAATTTAATATTCCGTTTTTCAGGTCAATCTTACAAAAAGCAGCATCCATGCCGTCATTGATCATGCTGTTTTTATCGTCCTGACGTAAAGATTCTACCACCTCATGGTGAAGCTTATCCAATATGGCCCCGGCATCATCTTCCGGATGCATATTGATAATCTGGTTTTGAAGAAAATACCCGATTATTGACATCAGGGCCCCGGGCACGCCATGTCCGGTGCAATCCATAGCGCCCAGATAAACAACATCTTCCTTTTTCATCAGAAAAGGATAATCCCCACTCACTATATCCTTGGGCTTGTAGATCATAAATGAATTGGGAATGATTTCCCTTAAAGTCAGGGCAGTAGGCATCAGAGCATCCTGAATGTAATAGGCGTAATTTATACTGTCGCTAATGCTTTTGTTTTTCTTTTTGATCAACTCCTCCCGGCCCCGAGCTTCAGTGATATCATGGCAAACAAACAATACAGATTCAATCTCTCCATTATCCTGGTATTCCGGAATGGCACTTACTTCCATGATAGTGTCTTCCTCTGCAGTCTCAAATACCATTTCATCAATTTTCTTTTCTCTGCAGCCAGATACATCATCCATCATTTTCTTGAAAAAGTCGACAACATTTTCATTCAAACCCACATCGATAATAGGCTTGTTAATGAAATCATCAATTTTCATTTGCGTATATTTCTCTACAACCGGATTTACATAGGTAAAGCGATTAAAAATATCGATGCGAAGAATCATGTCCAGGCTATTCTCGGATAAAGCCTGCATTTTTGCCCGCATTCTTTGTTCTTTCTCGGCAAGCCTTTGCTCCGAAATATCTCTTGAATTGATGACAATCCCATTAATAACATCCGCGAGAGAATTTTTCCCAATGGCTTCCATCCATATAATATTCCCGTTTTTGGTGAAATACCGGTATTGAATTGTATGTTTCTTTTCGGGAAATTTAATGATATCCTGAATAAACTCTCTGAACCTTTCCGTGTCCAGGGGATGAATATTATCGATATCTTGTCTACCCGTAATTTCATCAGGATAATATCCCAGAACAGAAAAAACAGAAGGACTCACATACAATGTTTCACCCGCTGAACTTAAAATAAAGATCACCTCTAAAGAGTTTTCCAGAAGAAGCTGGGTTTTCCGGTTTATTTTTTTGACTTCTGAAATATGCTCTTCAAGTTTCTGATTGGATTCCCGCAGTTCCTCCTGTGCCAGAACCATTTTGCTCGCATTTGCTTCCAGCTCGGCTTTTTGTTCAGCAAGTTCTTTGCTCATTTTCTCAGACCGGTGAAGCAATTCCAGGGTTTTCTGATGGGTCTTCACGCCATTCAGACTTCTGGCAACAACGGTTCCCAGTTCCTCAATCCATTCAATTTCATGATCACTAAACTTATCAATCCCTGCCAGCTCAAGAATTCCATTCACTTCTTCATTATTAATGAGTGGCAGAATAATGATGCTTCTGGGTTTTTTGTGTCCGATAAGCCCGGAAGTAATTGATGCATAATGATCCGGAATTTCTGTTCGGTGAATAATCTCTCTCTCCATGGCTGCCTGGCCGATTAAACCTTCTGAAAAGGGAAATTCTTTCTTAAAATGTTTTTTACGATCATAGGCATAAACAGAAAGCATAACAAGGGTTTTCTCTTTTTTCTCATCATCTATCACGGCATAAAAAGCACCCTGAACCACCTGTTCCAGGCTGTTCACCATATAAGCGGTTACGGCATCTCCCAGTTGTTCGATGTCATACAGCGGACGAATCAACTCATTAATCTCAGCAATACTGTCGGCTATCCGCATTCGTCGGGATTCGCGCTGATTGGCAGAGATCAGACTTTCCCGCATTTTTTCAAGAACTTCTCCAAGCTGATGATCACCATTTAAAGACACAAAAGACTGATTCAGGTCCCCATTCCCAATTCTGCCGGCAAAATCGATAATCCGGTTTAGGGTTTTTTTGTAGTAGCGGTATTTTTCTCTGATCTCCGAACGCTTTTTTATGTAATACCGGGCAGCCAGGATGCCCAAAATAGACAAAAAGAAAGGGATCAAATGAAGAAGGTAAAAGATACCTTTTGCATTGAGTAAATGGGATATATTTTCCAGGTTAAATTCCTGGTTAAGAGAAATCAGTGCGAAAAGAAAAACAACTAATTCAATACCCAATCCTGCAATAATGCCAAGCATTACAAAACCTGAAAAAACCCCTATTTTTTCCGCTCTGTCCATGTCTATTATTTCTCACGATTAAATTTTTCAGCCAGGTGACCGGCTATTCTTTCTGCAAATCGGATATCATCTTCTGAGAAATTATGAAATGAGGCCAGCTCCAACAATCCAATGATTCTGTTTCCTCTTAGTACAGGAATAAGCATTAATGAAGTTGGAGAAGCCTCACCCAGACCGGTTTTCACGATTATATACCCTTCCGGCACATTTTCCAGCTTCCGTGTTTTTTTGTCCTTGATTACCTGTCCGGGCAAGCCCTCTCCAATTTCAAAAGTCATGTTCCGGGTGTAATCGGTATTACATGCATAACCACTCAAAAATCTCAATACAGAGGGATTGGCCTTTTCATCATACTGATAATATGCCCCCTGAATGATTTCCAATTCCCTTGCCATCCTCGATAATAAAAGCTGACAATATTCTTTTGGGTCTTTTGCTCCGGTTTCTTTTAATTTTTGAATAAACCCCCCGATATTCCTTGTATTATCGCCGCTAGCGGAACCGGGAATAGGCTTAATCTTTGGGTTGCTGATCGTACTTTTTTTGAATATACTGAGCATTTTGTCTTCAATTTTTACATGATGGCGTCCCTGCCGAAAATTCATTTTTCATTCCTTAATTCGATTCCTTATTCTCTTTCTCCATTTCATATCCAGGTGGTTTCCTGTTATTTCGGTTTTCTATGAATTCATCTGTGCAGTCGGATTAAATAATCTGTAATCTCCTTCATTTTCCATATTCGATCCGGTTTAAACAGCCTGAGGGCTTCCCCGGGCATGGTACTGAACATGGCCTCATCAGGATCCTGAACAATGGTAAAAGCCCCCTTCTTTTGGCAATAATGTATTCCGGCTGCCCCATCCCTGTTCGCCCCTGAAAGAAGGATGGCGGTTGCGGCATTGCGATAGTTTCTGGCTACAGTTTCAAATGTTAAGTCCAGCGATGGTCGTGAGAAATTCACTTCTTCCTCGGTCGAAAGTGCAAAGGTCCGGGTGCTTTCCACAAGCAGATGATAATTAGCAGGACTGAGGTAAGCTTTCCCGGACTTAACAGGATCTTTATCCAGGGGTTCCAAAACCTCAGGACCTGAAGTAAAATTCAGAGATTCTACAAAACCATTTCTATATTCTTTAAGTCTGTGCAAACACATCACAACAGGAATGGAATAATCATCGGGTAATTTTGATAATATATTTCGTACGATATTAAAGCTACCTGCCGATCCCCCGATCACTATTATTTTACATTCTTCTTTCATCACCGGTTTTATCCACCTATAAAGGCTTCGTTAAGGGTTCGCTCTTTTTTCTTATATATTTTCTCCTCCAGACATAAGGTTTGAAAATGTTTCTCGGCCCGGGTCCAGTTAATCGATTCTTTTGAACCAATTCCCAAAAATGAATTCGCAGCAAGACTTTGAGTGAAAAGGTTTAATACTTTCTCCTGCAAAGGAAAATTGAAATAAATAAGTACATTCCTGCAGATAATTAGATCAAACAAACCAATTGACCCGTCAAGTACCAGATCATGTCTTTTAAATCGTACATTCTTTATCAATGCCGGATGATATTTCACCTGGTTTTTGTCTCGCTCATAATAATAACTGAGGGCTTTCATTCCGCTGAACATATTATAATTTCGTTCATTCAGAATCTGGTTTTTTAAGAGATAAATCCCCTTTTCACATTTTTTCAGTGCCGCGATATTCAGGTCTGTAGCTACGATTCGACATTTTTCATACAAACCGGCTTCATTTAATAAAATTGCCATAGAGTAGACTTCCTCACCTGTTGAACAGGCTGCATGCCAGATGTTGATAATTGGCCTTTCCACCAGTTTGGGAAGCACAGTATCCCTGATCTCAATCCAGAACCCAGCATCTCTGAACATTTCTGTGACATTTACCGTTATTTCATCAATGAAACAATCTGCAAATGCCTCTTCATTCTGCATGCGTTGTTCAAAATCCTTTATGCAACTGATTTTTTTCACATCAAAGAACCGGTTAACCCTCCTGTTAAGAGAGGATCTGGCATAGTCACTCAGATCGGTTCCTTTTTTCAGTTTTAAAAGCTTTATTATCGAATCTATTTCCTGGTTACTGAGGTCTGTCATAGCCGTTAAATTGAATGTTACGATTCAGGTGTTAAGCAAATTTAGGATCAAGTCCGAAATATTAAAACCGGGAATCACCCGGTTTTCAAGGAATGAATACCCAAATAAAACGCGTAAATTCACCCGTTTTTTAAATGGATTTATCAAGCTTGGTTACAAAAGGCCCGATCTTTTCCAGGGAAAGGATTTTATCTGCAGCCCCAAGCCTTACCGCTTCTTTTGGCATACCGTATACCACACAGGATTTTTCATCCTGGGCAATCGTCAGCGCACCTGCCTCTTTCATTTCTTTAAGGCCATGTGCTCCATCATCCCCCATTCCTGTCATCAGAATTCCTACCGCATTGGAACCGGCGTACTGGGCTGTAGAACGGAACAGTACATCCACAGAGGGACGGTGGCGATTTACAAGTGGTCCGTCTTTTACTTCGACATAATACCGGGCTCCGCTTCTTTTTAAAATGGTATGTTTATTCCCCGGAGCAATAAGAGCGTGACCGCGTAACACACTATCCCCGTTTTCTGCTTCTTTTACCGTAATTTTACATACCTGATTCAATCGATTGGCAAAAGATTTCGTAAATAATTCAGGCATATGTTGCACAATCACAATCCCATGAACATCTGTAGGAAGATCCTTGAGAAAGAGCATTAAAGCTTCAGTGCCACCGGTAGAAGCACCTACAGCAACCACAAGATCGGTGGTTTTTATCATGCTGCGCTTTGATTGTCGACTCAAAATTGCATCTGCAGATAATTTCGGAACAACATCAAGTGAGTTGTTAATGTTTTTTTTCTTTACCAAATTGGCCTTAGCGGCGGCTTTTATGACATCGCACAACCGGATCTTCGATTCTTCAAGAAAAGCTTTGGTCCCCAACTGAGGTTTGGTGATAATCTCTACAGCTCCTAAATCCAAAGCTTTGAGGGCCGTTAAGGTCCCATCAGCAGTCAAACTTGATATAATAACCACAGGTATGGGATGCTGAGCCATAATCTTTTTCAGGAAAGTTAGTCCATCCATTCTGGGCATTTCAATATCCAGTGTAATCACATCCGGCACCTGAGCCTGTATTTTCTTTGCTGCATGATATGGATCCGATGCGGTATCAATCACTTCAATGTTGCGATCGGATGAAAAGACAGAAGTCAGGGTTTGCCTAACCACTGCAGAATCATCAACAATCAACACTTTTATCTTATTTCTGTTGGAACTTCCATTCATAATTTGCCTTTTCTAACTGTTTTTTTCTACACTCCTACCCTTAGACTGTCCCTCTGGCTTTACAGACCATTTGTTTCACGGCCATTTCTTCATGGCTCTTTTTCTCAATTATTTTCTGCCTCACCTCTCCATTGTAGCTATTGAACTGTATTCTTCTGCCATTACTTCCTCCTACACTGCAACTGATAATGGGGATATTATATTCGCTGAGCATTTGTTCCGCAACTGCAATATTTCTCCCACCTATCTGAAACTGTTCCAGGTTGGATTCAAAGATGTTAGCTCCTCCGAATATTTTGGCTTTCAGGTGTTTTTGGTTACTCCCCATTTCCAGCATTTTGTCAATGAGTCTGGGAATGGCAATATTTCCATACTTAGGGGAAGCAAGCCCTTGTCCGTTCCACATTGGCAGCATATAATGATTAATCCCTCCAATTCTACCTACATTATCGTAAAGGCAAACAGCAACGCAGGATCCCAAAATGGTATTAACAACATGAGGTTCTTTGCTCACAAATAGTGCTGAGGGATATAAAAAGTGTGTAGTTAATTCCATACTATCCGATTATCTAAAATACCTGTTTATCATTAAAAAAGAGTTCGTTATCATCGGTTGCCATCAGAAAAGCATCCTCAGTTGCTTCGGGTATGTTTATAGTAAAAGTTGCACCTTGTCCGGGCTGACTTTCAATTTTAACATTTCCCCCGAGCAAATCCAGAACGGCTTTGTTAATAGATAATCCTAGTCCATGCCCCCTGTTGGTGGACGTAATTCCGGAATCAACTCTTTTAAACCGGTCGAAAATTATATTTTTATGTTCATCGGAAATTCCGACACCACGGTCTATTACCGAAATAAACAACTGATCATCTTCAAGCCAGTATTTAAGGGTAATAAGACCTTCTTCCAGACTATATTTTACGGCATTATTCAAAAAATTCAAAAGAATGAGTTTGAGTTTTTCGGCATCCGTTTTAAAATAAAAACTCCCGTTTTCGTCTCTTGGAATGCTCTTTTCATCAGAGATGATCTCAAAGCTTACTTTCTTTTTTCTGGCTTCGATCCTGAAGGTCTTTGTGACACTTTGTACAAGATTGCTAATATCAACCGTCCCAATTTCAGGGTAAATTTCACCGGCCTCAATTTTAGCTGCCGCAAAAATATTTTTGAGCTGGAAATCCAGATTGAAAGCTTCCGTGTAGATAAGCGCCACCATTGAAAAGACTTTTTTCCAGTTTTCCTTATCAACTGAAAGTATAGCTTTTGAAAGTCCCAAAATCGAGCTGAAAGGATTCACGATCTCATTGGTAATATTGGAAATAAAATGGCTCTTTAAGGATTCGGATTCCTGCAGTTTTTTATTTACTGATTGTAATTCTTTCATAAGATCTTTTTGTTCCTGCAGTAATTCCGAATTACTCCTCATCCGCCTGGCGATCTCTTCAATCAGTTCCTTATCTGTAAAATTGTTCATAGTTCCTTGATATTTATGGTATTAAATATGAGATTAGCCCTTATGATTTTATAAAAATTGTGGGCTTAACATTTCTGACCGGAACATTCATATTTGTCAACGATTCTGAATGACCAATAAAAAAGTAGCCCTGGGGTTTCAGGTGATTCAGGATTTTATTTATTACGTTTTCCTGGGTTTCTCTTTCAAAATAAATAATCACATTTCGACAGAAGATCAGATCAAAATCAAAATCTACCGGATAAGTTCCATCCATAAGATTCAGCCTCTGAAAAGTTACTTTGGAGCGTAATTCCTTAATAATACGAACCGTCTTTTCTTCGGGGTTTTTATTTTTCAGAAAGTATTTTTGTTTGATGCTTAATGGAAGATTCGCCACCCTGTCTAAACCATAAATTCCATAATAAGCCTTTTCGAGGATTCGCATTGAAAGATCAGTCCCAAGGATCTCAAAATCTACAGAAGGATAATCCTCCAGAAAGTTTTTAAGAACCATCGCGAGGGTATAGGGTTCTTCTCCACTCGAACATCCCGCACTCCATATTTTTATCTTCCTTTTCTTTTTAATTTCCACCATATCCGGCAGAACATGCTCGGTAAGAAACTCAAAATGTCCAGGCTCCCTGAAAAAATCCGTTTTGTTGGTAGTGACAAGATCAATCATTTTAATCAACTCATGATCTTTACTCGTCTTACTGAACACAAAATCAAGATATTGTTTAAAAGAATTGATTTTTAACTCCGACAGTCTTTTCAAAAGACGACTTTGAAGCATTACCTGTTTTTCAGGTGGCATTTTTATGCCGAGTTCATTATAAATATAATTGCTTACCCTTGAGAAATCGTCCTTCGTCATTTTCACCCTGTAATAGGGATTCATGTAATTCATTGCATAGTAGAATTAAAAAACAATAATACCTAACAGGTTAAAGGCAATCCTGTCTCTTACGATAAAGTTTTGCGTTTGAGATTACCGGGTCAAATTTTTCGTGCATCACTTCCGGCAATTTCTGAGTATGTTCCATTACCAGAAATCCTCCGGGCAGAAGGGCATCATGGAACATCTTGAGTATTCTTATCCTTTGTTCAGGAGTTTGGTGAAGCAATACATTTTTACAGATAACCAGGCTGAATCCGGAATCGGTTGCTTTGTATGAAAGCAGATCTTCCCGTTTATACTTTATTCTGGAACGCAAATCATGAATTATCTGGTAATTTTCACTCCCATTGATCCTTCGAAAATATTTGGTAAAAAGTTCAGGAGGGATTCTTTTCAATCGTTCATAGGGATATATCCCATTCTGAATAACTTTATCAAACCGATTGCTTATATCAATATCGGTTGCCTGGACTTCCAGATTTTTAAAGGCATATTTCCCAAGTTTCTCAGCCATTAATATGACAAAAGTGTACGGCTCCTCCCCGGATGCACATCCGGCATCCCAGACTTTTATTCTACTCTTCCCCCTTGCGAAAGATACCATGTGATCAATGGTATAATCAAGCGATTGCCTGTCTCTGAAAAAATAGGTGAATGCCATTGTTTCCTTAGAATTTATTTTTCGGCTTTCACATTCTGTTCCTGATCATTTTCAGAAGCAGCCAGTTGATGTTCTTTATTGCTCTCATCAAGGTGTTCTTTGAAATCAATAATTTCTTCCACAGAGAATACCTTATCAATATTTAACACCATGATGAAGCTCTCTTCAATTCGCCACATTCCCTGAATAAAATTGGAATCATATTTCGTCCCAATGCTTGGAGCAGGAGCGATCTCTTCGGTCTTAAATTCCAATACTTCTTTAACCGCATCAACTAAAATTCCCAACAATACATCTTCCCCATCCTTTTCAATATTCAAAACAATAATACTCGTGTCGACGGTAGCTTCTTTTTCAGGCAAACCAAATTTAAGCCTCAGGTCAATAACCGGAAGAACGGTACCCCGAAGATTAATGACTCCTTTTAGGAAATTTGGGGTTCTGGGAACTCTTGTAATGGGTTTTAGTTCGAGGATATTAATTACTTTTGAAACATTGATTGCAAAAACTTCTTCGCCAAGCGTAAAGGAAAGGAAGGTTTCTATGGCCATTTTTTCTGTACTCATGATACATTATTTTTTTTTATTAAACATTTTTTAAACTGCCTCCGGGATGAACTCCCGGTCCTTTATCCAATAGCGGACCGGGAATTCTGAAACAACCAACCAGGCCAGGAGTTATTACATTGATTCTATTCTCCTTTCTTGCTAACCAGCCTGTTACCCGGCAATTGAATTCAAACCTCAACATTAGAATTTCTCATAGTTCTTATCCAGCTTATCATCTCCCAGGTCAATAATCACCCCTT
>CAZQOV010000071.1:0-15253 GCA_964595055.1 uncultured Bacteroidaceae bacterium
ATTACCGATTACCGATTACCACTCACCGCTCACCAAGTTCTATGTCCCATGGTCTTTCCTCACTCCTTAATCCCCTCAAGCATCAGCAAAAACGCATACTCCATGGCTGTTTCCCTGTATCTTTTGAAACGACCCGATGCCCCTCCGTGTCCTGTGTCCATATTCACATAAAGCAACAGAAGGTTATCATCGGTTTTAAGATCTCTGAGTTTTGCCACCCATTTGGCTGGTTCCCAGTATTGTACCTGTGAATCGTGGAGGCCTGTGGTGATAAGCATATTCGGATAATTCTGAGCCGTTACATTATCATATGGGGAGTATGACAGCATATAATCGTAATATTCTTTTTCTTTCGGGTTACCCCATTCGTCGAATTCTCCGGTAGTCAGCGGGATGCTCTCATCCAGCATGGTTGTGACAACATCAACAAAAGGTACGGCTGCGATCACACCCTTGAAAAGTTCAGGTGCAATGTTAACAACGGCACCCATTAATAAGCCGCCTGCACTTCCTCCCATGGCATACATATTTTCAGGATTGGTATAATTTTCTTCCACGAGATATTCTCCTGCATCCACAAAATCTGTGAAGGTATTTTTTTTCTTCAGAAGTTTTCCGTCTTCATACCACTGACGACCATATATTTGTCCACCTCTGATATGTGCTATGGCAAATACAAATCCCCTGTCAAGAAGCGAGAGTCTGACAGAACTGAAAGTGGGATCAATGGTATATCCATAGGAGCCATAGGCATAGAGCAATAAAGGGTTTTTTCCGTTCTTTTCCACTCCTTTGCGGTAAACCAGTGATATCGGAATTTTCACCCCATCGTCTGCTGTGGCATACAGTCTTTTGGTTTCATAATTTTCGGAGTTAAAATTGCCAACTACTTCCTCCTGTTTAAGCAATTCTTTTTCCCGGGTTTTCATGTTATAGTCGTATGTGGAAGTTGGTGTGGTCATGGATGTGTATCCATACCGAAGAATCTCCGTGTCGAACTCCGGGTTGGTAGAAATATAGGCCAGATAAGCCTCTTCCGGAAAATCCATATAATGTTCTGCGGAACCATCCCAGGGCATGATTCTCAAATTAACAAGACCGTCTTTTCGTTCAGAAACCACCAGATAATTGCTGAAGATTTCAATGTTATCGAGGTAAACATCTTCACGATGGGGAATGATTTCTTTCCAGTTTTCTTTACCCGGATTGCTTACAGGAGTTTCCATCAGTCTGAAATTGCGTGCATCCAGGTTGGTTAATACATAGAACTTATCACCATAATGACTTACACTGTACTCCAGTTCGCGGACCCTTGGTTGCACTAGCGTAAATTCTCCATCCGGATTATCGGCATCAAGAAAACGGAACTCATTGGATAAAGTCGCAAAACTACCAATCATGATATATTTCCTGCTTTTCGTTTTATATGCCCCGCATACAAATGTTTCATCCTCCTCGGTATAGATGAGCTCATCATTTTCTGAACCGGAACCCAGCCTGTGCTTGTAAACTTTGTAGGGACGCAGGGTCTGTTCATCTTTTACGGTATAGAAAACAGTCTTATTGTCATTTGCCCATGCCGCACTTCCACTTGTTACACTGAGCTTATCATCCAGGATCTGCCCGGTCTCAAGATTCTTAAAATGAATGGTATAGATCCTTCTGCTGAGTGTGTCGACTCCAAATGAAAGCATTTTGTTATCAGGACTAACAGATAAGCCGGCAACCTGGTAATAAGAATATCCTTCGGCCATCTCATTTACATTCAGAAGTATTTCTTCTTCAGCCTCGAGTGAACCCTTTTTTCTGCAATAAATGGGGTATTCCTGTCCTTCCTCATATCGTGTATAGTAATAATATCCATTAAGTCTGTAAGGCACCGACATATCGGTTTGCTTTATCCTGCCTACAATTTCATCGTACAGCTTGGCTTGGAGTTCCTCAGTATCTTTCATTACCGTTTCACGGTAAGCATTTTCGGCTTCAAGGTATGCGATTACCCCCGAATCTTCCCTGTTCCTTAACCAATAATAATTATCAATCCGCGTATGTCCATGAATAGTCAGTTCTTTGGCCTGCTTTTTAGCGATAGGTGGTTCCATTACATTTTTATTTTTACATGATAAAGCGAACAACATTCCAAATGCTGCAGCTATTAAAATCAGATTTTTTGTTTTCATAAATTATTGTAGTATTGTTTCAGGGTTTAAAAGAACAAACTTAATAGAAAAAATGATTTTTTTGCGCTTTCCTGTTCAGACCTCCAGTCAAATATGCATCAACTTCGCAGGGACAGGCACATCATCCAACCCGGTCCTCCGGCTCCTTCCAGGGACCGGTATTCTTGAACAGGCACAACATCCAACCCAGTGCTTGGGCACAGGTGGTCAAAACCTCTGGTGACGGTACCCAGACGGGAACCCTAAACCCATACTTGTCCGCGTGCCGTCGCCGTAGGCTATGGCCGCCGATGACCGGAGTTTTAACGAAGGCATAAGCCCATTAACCTTCCTCAATTCCCTTCTTCCCCACGAATGGCACAAAAACCGGTGTTTTCTCAGCATATCGCTGAAAATCCTCCCTTTCCTTATATTTTTCTTCGAGCATGGGAACCCCTGAACCATAGCGGAGAAGGAGTGTGATGGTTATGGGACTGATAATCGTTAAATATTCATAACCCTGACCAAAGCTTAACAGCCAGATGCCCCACCAAACTACCGATTCTCCAAAATAGTTGGGATGGCGGGTATATTTCCAGAGACCCGATTGAATGATTTTTCCTTTATTCACTTTCTTTTTTTTGAATTGGGATAATTGCAGGTCTCCGACTGTTTCGAAAATAAACCCAATAATAAATACCCCCAGACCCACAACGCTTATTAGGTTTACTTCTTCCCGAATCGATGCAAAGCTTACAATAACAGGAAGTGAGATAACAAGCATTGCCCCTCCCTGTAGCATATAAACTTTGTAAAAAGCTTTCCAGGGCTCTTTTTTTCCCCATTCTTCTCTCCACTCCGCATACCGGAAGTCTTCCGGTTTTCCCCAATTCCTGATCAGGATATGGATGGAAAGACGCAAAGCCCAGAGACAAACAGCAGAAAGAATCAAAAGATGAAAAAATGTGGTAAAACCGGTATAGCTAAGCAAGACTATTGAGATTGCAATGAATCCGGGTCCCCATGCTATATCAACAATGGAATTATCTTTTTTTATTTGTCCGGTAAAATAAAAAACCAGCATATAAAGAAAGACAGCAATAGCGGCTATTCCAACCAATTCAAGTACCATGTTATTCAGTAATTAAAGCAACTGCTGCGGTTCCCTTTCCAGCACTAACTCCGATTGCGGTGGAAATGTTCATTATGGTTACCGGATTCTTGCCGGTCATTTCTTTTAATTTACGCTTGTATAGTTCGGCCATTTCATGGCCTTCCGCATGAAGAATTATGTAATTCCTTAATTTTTTATCTTCGAGAAAACGGGAAATGTGCCTTAGTACTTTTTTCATGTTCGATCTCTGACTGAAAGCTTTATCAAATAAGGTAGAGTTCCCTTTGTCATCCATAGAAACAATGGGTTTTACATTGAGAATTTTAGCGATCAGACCCCGGCCGGAACTGACTCTGCCTCCCCTGACCATATACTTCAGGTTTCTCACGCTTACGTATATGCGGGTGTTTTGTCTCCATTGCGGAAACTGTTCAACGATCTTATCATGCTCCATGCCTTTCTCAATGGCATTTGCAATTCTGAGTGTAAGCAGACCCAGAGAGCCTGAAACATGCATGGAATCAAGTACGCTAATTTTTTTTCCGGTTTCTTTACTTATTTTTTCGGCGGCGCGTTTGCTGTTTTGCCATGTGCCACTGAACTGTTTTGATATATGTACTGCAATTACGGAATCATAATGCGTAGCCAGAAGAGAATAAATGTTTTGGAACTGCTGTTCTGAAGGTTGAGAGGTAGTCGGAAAATTCTCTTCCTTGTCTATCAGATCGAAAAATTGTCCGGGTGTTAATGTTACTTTATCAAGGTACTGGTTCTGGCCAAAATGCACATTCAGGGGGACCACATGTATCTGATATTTTTCTATGATTTCCTGCGGAAGGTCACTGGTTGAATCGGTTACCAGAGCAATTTTGAATTTTCGACTGCTTGCGGCCTCATTTTGCTTGAGCATGTCGTCTACTTTCTGGTAACTGGTAATCCCAAACTCCCTTAAGCGTTCAAATAGCAGATGAGGTTTATCGGTATGAATATGAATTCTTGCCATTGTTTTGGAACCGGCCACAACAAGGGAATCTCCCAGTTCTCTGATTCGGTTTTTCAGTGCTGATTGATCAAGGTTGTCTGATTTAATGAGGCTTTCACAGCAATAACGGTAGTTAAATTCATCTTCTTTTAAAGCATGAATAGCCTGGGTGTCAATTTTTGTTGCTTTTACAATGATTTCGCGTGCTGAGTTTTTCTTTCGGAATCCTTCGATGATCCCTTCCAGGAAAAGCACGAAGCCTTTGGCACCGGCATCTACAACATCTGTGATTTTCAGGACCTGTAACTTCTCCGTAGTTTCTGTTAGAGCCTTCATTGCGATCTCGTAGGCACTTATAAAGAGGTTGAAAAAATCATCAATAGTATTTTTTTGCTTGTAAATAAAATCTGCCCATTCCCTGATTACCGTCAACATGGTTCCTTCAACGGGTTCCGCAATTGCTTCATATACATACCTGACAGAATTTTTCAGGACTTTAGCAAAAGACTCAATACTGAGCCTGTCTTCATTTCCTGCCTCGAGACTAAGCCCGTAAAGAAACTGGGCAAAAATGATCCCGGAATTTCCCCGTGCCCCTGAAAGTGCAGCGACTGCAATTGCATTGGAAGTTTTTGTAAAGGATTCATTAGGCTGTGCCTGATCAATAATATAGCGTACGGTAGAGGCAAGGTTTGTACCGGTATCTGCATCCGGTACGGGAAAGACATTTATTCTGTTTAGAAGCTCTTGATTTTCAAGAATTTTATTGGCTCCTGCAAGAAAAATTCTGTAAAAAAGTTTCCCGCTTATGGTAGTTATTTTTTCTGTTCCTGCCATTTTATGAGTTCCTGTGAGATTTACCGGCTTCGAATATATGAATTTTGCCGGAATCCTTCTATGTGAAAAATTTTCAAATTGTACTGCAAATAACAAAAGGAGAATTATTTATATCTGTCTTATTGAGCTTAACATTTATGAATTGGTTTTTGTTGAATCCTTTTGCAGGAAGTCTCAATGGCAAATAATTCTCACCGTATCCCCTTGCAAAACCTTTAAAGTCGGGATTTTCAATCAATAATCTTTGATTCTTACCCAGCATACTTTTATAATATTTTATTTCATTTTCAAGTGATAGTTTTCTTATCACTTCACTTCTTTCAGCTTTAATTTTTTCGGGGATCTGTTTTTCCATGCGCGCAGCACGTGTTCCGTTTCTTACTGAATAACGAAAGGTGTGAATATGACTGAATGCAGCATCTTTCGCAAGCTGTATGGTTTTATCAAAGTCATCATCAGTTTCACCGGGAAATCCGACAATGATATCAGTGGTAAAGTTAAAATCAGGTATTCGCTTACGGAAATTCTCAATAATATGCATAAATGTACTGACATTATACATCCTTCTCATTTTCATAAGAATAGAATCGGAGCCACTTTGGAGACAAAGATGTAAATGTGGAGCAAGCCTGGGATTATCAAATAGTTGAGGGAAATCATCAGAAAAACCATCCGGTTCAATAGAAGAGATTCTCACCCTGAAATCTCCGGGAAGCTCAAGAATTTTTTCAAGCAGAGCTTTGAAATCCTGTCCTTCATAATCATAACGGCTAATATTCACCCCGGTAAGTACAATTTCCTTAAATCCATTGGTTGTAACTCTTCGGATATTTTCAAGAATGTCATTTACCGGCCTGCTGGTGGCTCTTCCCCTTACCTTTGGAATGATACAGAAGGTACAGAAATTATCACAACCATCCTGTATTTTTATGGATGTCCGGGTATGAACACTCTTTTCAACGGGATCAAAACCAAAAACATCTGACTTAAGATGATCGGGATGGATAATCTCATTGTTGAAATGTGCTTCTACAAGTGAAAAGATTGAGTTTTTCTTTTCATTTTCAATGACATATGTAATGTTTTCCTGCTTTTCGAGCTCTTCTTTATGATGATTGGCCATGCATCCGGCTACAATGTTTAGTCCGGAAGGACTCAGTCTAGCAGATTGATTGATATAATTCCTGGACTTTTGATCGCTTTGATTGGTCACTGTACAGGTATTTATAACCGTCACATCCGCATCTTTCCGGCCAAAATCCACAATTTCATACCCTGCATGATGGAATTTGCTTACCAGCGCATCGGTTTCATACTGATTTAGTCTGCAGCCAAGGGTTTTAAATGCGATTTTTCTCTTCTTATTCATATCCACTCTGTTCAAAACTGCTGTAAAAATAACAGAAAATCCTGACTTACACCTCCAAACTCATTACTTCCGGCATTGTCAGCTTTCCTTCGGGGGAAAAGTCGGTCGCAGATTCGATGATAATATTCCGGAATTTGCCGAATTCATCTTCCTGGGTACATGCAAATCGAACGTTTTTTTTCCCTTCTGTTAAACCACTTAAATAACCGTCTTTCCGGTCTTTACCCGTAACATAGTGATAATGCATTTTCGGTCTCCTGTCTTCGCTTTTTTGGGGATTAAAAATAAACTTCCGTAAAGATCTGGTTACCTGAAAACCCCTTTTTTTCCAGAATGTCAATAGATTCGAGAATCATATCACTATTTCCGCAGAGGTAAATATTCCGGTCTTCCTCAATTTCAGATGTTTTGAGATATTTCGTCAGTCTTCCCTTGAAGTTTCCCCGCTCATCCTTTGATGTACATGCGAAATAGCGATCTTCATCATAATCCTGTCGGTCATATGCTTCTTCGATGCTTCGAATGCCGTGAATGATTTTATAATCGGCATTTGGATAGGTCCTGACGAAGCTATGAAAAGGAGCAATTCCTGTTCCACTGGCAATAAAGAGGAATTTCTTGAATTCGGGGGGAATTGTATTATACATGAAAAAACCATAGGGTCCGTTGATTTCAAGTTTGTCTCCCTCTTTGAGTTTTCGGAGATTTTTTGAAACAACCCCCTTATCCACTTCTCTTACCAGAATTTCAAGGTAATCATCATTTATGCCACTGTATAATGAGTACTCACGAGCATCCTTAATGTTTTGAAAACCGGCTACAATGTGCTGGCCGGGTCTGAACTTCATCTCATTCCTGTTAATCCTCAATACATAACTTGCTTCTGTCAGGTTTCTGACTTTTTGGATTATCCAGGATTTCAGCATCTCTTTTGTTTCTGCCATTTTATTAAAATTATGCAAAGTTAATTTAAACTATTTAAACATAAAGACTACAACTGTGAAAAATTGTTCAAAACGGATAGCGATGGAGATTAAAAAAACCATATATATGTGAAATATGCATTTACGCGGTTTTAAGAATTTTCCTGTTTCCGGTTCCGGATGTTATGGTTGTGAGATAAGCATTTGATCCTAATAAGTTTTACCTTTATGGAAATGAATCTGTACGACATTTTTTCTTTCGCTTTTTAAACCATATGTTATGCTAATTTTCAGCTAATTGCAAATAGATAGTACCGGAAATATCGTCGGGCATGAAATGATTTTAGTCGCATTGTTTATGATTTTTATGGCCTTAGGAATTGCAGCGATTTGGACCCTTGAAATTGTGAAAGGTACATTCAGGGCTCAGGACAATTTTTTTCGATGGAAGAATGAAGGGGGAGAACTAATTTATTTCTCGGTATCAGGATTTTGAAAAAGGGTTTTCTCTATTTTATCATCCAAAGATTCTCCCGCAACATTCTCTTTAGCTTATTCATCTATCTCTTTCATACTCAACTGTATCCTCTTCCTCTCCACATCCACCTCAATAACCTTTACCTTCACATGCTGGTGCAACTTCACTATCTCATTGGGATCCTTAATAAACCGGCTGGCAAGCTGTGAAATGTGAACGAGGCCATCCTGCTTGACTCCTAGGTCGACAAACGCACCGAAATTTGTGATGTTCGTAACGATTCCAGGAAGAACCATTCCAGGCTTCAGATCTTCGATTTTAAACACATCTTTGGAGAATTCAAATACTTCAATTTTTGTACGGGGATCGCGTCCGGGCTTGGCAAGCTCGGAAAGTATATCCTTTAGAGTCGGGATACCGGTATTCCCTTCAACATAGCGGTGTATATCAATTTTTTTTCTCCTCTCCACAGAGGCGATGAGATCTTTTATCGTGCAATCCTGATCCTTTGCCATTTTTTCCACTATATGATAGCTCTCGGGGTGTACGGCAGAGTTATCCAGGGGATGGGATGAATTTTCGATGCGCAGGAATCCGGCCGATTGCTCAAAAGCTTTATCTCCCATCCTGGCTACTTTTTTAAGTTGAATACGTTTTTTAAATGCTCCGTTTTCTTTTCTGTAATCTACTATATTTTGAGCAAGAACAGGTCCCAGGCCGGAAACATAGGTCAAAAGGTGCTTGCTGGCTGTATTCACATTTACCCCTACCATATTAACGGCACTTTCTACAACCTTGTCGAGACTTTCTTTTAATTTACCCTGATCCACATCATGCTGGTATTGCCCTACTCCGATGGATTTAGGATCAATTTTCACCAGCTCTGCCAAAGGATCCATCAAACGGCGTCCGATAGAAACTGCTCCGCGAACGGTCACATCATATTCCGGAAATTCCTCCCTGGCAACCTTTGATGCCGAATATACGGAAGCACCTGCTTCACTGACCACAAATACCATAAGGTCGCGGTCAAATTTTATGCTGCGGATAAAATGTTCAGTCTCCCGGCTCGCTGTTCCGTTTCCGATGGCTATAGCTTCGATTTTATATTGCTGTACCAGGGTGTCGATCTTTTTCTTTGCTCCTTTCTTGTCATCCTGTGGAGGATGTGGATAAATGGTCACGTTGTGCAGGAGATTTCCCTGTGGATCGAGGCAGACGACCTTGCAGCCGGTTCTGTAGCCGGGATCGATGGCGAGCACTGATTTTTGCCCAAGAGGTGAGGCAAGTAATAATTGTCGCAGATTTTCAGCAAATACATTTATGGCCTCTTCATCGGCTTTTTCCTTTGAAAGGGCCTTATATTCATTCTCTATAGAAGAGGAAAGTAATCTTTTATATGAATCTTCAACCGCCATTTCAACCTCCTTTGAAACGTCCATATAACCTTCAACAAACATGTCATTTAATAATCCAATTGCCCTCTCTTCATCGGGTCCGATTGATATTCTGAGAAAGCCTTCCTGCTCACCTCTTCTCATTGCCAGTATTCTGTGAGAAGGACAACGCTTTAATGGTTCACTGAACTCAAAATAGTCCTGGTATTTTTCTGCCTCTTCTTCTTTTCCTTTTACCAGTTTGGAAGAGATAATAGCCTGTTTTTCAAATAAATTTCTTATTACATTTCTGGCTTTTGCATTTTCGTTTACCCATTCTGCAATAATATCGCGGGCTCCCTGCAGGGCGGCATCTTCATTCTCTACTTCATCATTAATGAATTCTGCTGCTTTAGAGAAAATATCCACCTCTTTTTGTTTCATAACGATCCTGGCCAGCGGTTCAAGGCCCTTGGCCCTTGCAATACTCGCACGCGTTTTCTTTTTTGGTTTATAAGGGAGATAGATATCTTCCAGTTCCGTAATGTTATCGCATTCTTCAATTTTCTTTTTCAGCTCAGGTGTTAACTTTTCCTGTTCATCAATCGATTTCAGAATAGCTTTTTTTCGTTTATCAAGCTCCTTTAATTTGCTCAGTCGATCTTAAACTGTCCCGACTTGCTCCTCATCCATGCTGCCGGTCATTTCTTTTCTGTATCGACTTATGAATGGGATGGTAGCTCCTTCTTCAAGGAATTTTATTGTGTCAGCAACATGCTTTTCAGCCAGGTTCATCTCTCTGGCTATGATTAATGAATAATCCTGCATCTTAAATTTTTTAAATGGAACCCAAAAATCGGAAAAAAGGAGGAGAAAAAGAAAAGAAGATGGGAGAGAATGGGGTTGGATAATGAGGAAAGAAGAAAAAGCAATGATGGGAATCGGTCATCAGGATAATATGGTGGGATAATGTGTTGGGAGAATAAAGGGATGAGAATACAACCAATTGTGGAGACCGGTCATCAAACGTTGGTTGGTGAGTCGAACTAAGCCGGGATGGAGAAAAAGGTTTCAGGGCTCGAGGGCTTGGGGTTTCAGTGTTTCAGATACATATATTATGGATTAGACTGTAGAGACGATCTACAGGGGCGTATCAAAAACGATCTGATTAAAGACAATAAACCATGGACCTGTTCGGACGTCCTGTTATTGAAAAATGAATGATCCAGGTATTAAAAAAGAAACCTCCAATGCTGTTGAATGAAGTAGAGCTCGTTGCAAGCCTTCTGAAAATCCAACGGCATTGAAGGATTTTTGGGAGTTTGAATTGCTATTTTGAATGTTTGCTTATTCAGCGGTATTACCACCGGCAATGTTTTTGCTTCTTTCAATAGATTGCAGTGCGAGATAATTATCGCCGAATTTTTTCATATTTTCGATTTCATCATCGAATTGATCGAAATGTCTTTCCTCATCTTCTACCAGTTGCTCAAAAAGTCTTTTGGAAACGGAATCTGCGTTGTTGGAACATTCCAGCGCCCAGTTATTATAGTCCTCCTGACTACTGGTTTCCATATCGGCCGCTTTTTGAAGCATTTCCTTTACATCATGTATCTTTGCAACATCTTCTCCGGCTATCATTTCAACCTCACCATCCAGAAACAGGATTCTTTCGGCTAGTGTTTCAATGTGAATCATTTCTTCAATCGCAGTTTTCTTGAAAAGGCTTGCAAGCAGATCGTATCCCTGGTCATCACAATGGAAATGGAAATACATGTACTGATGAACCGCGGCCAGTTCGTCAGCTACAGCTTTATTCAATAATTCAATACTTTTTTCTTTTTTCATGACAGTTTTGGATATTAGAATTCAACAATAACTAGACAAAGTTAACAAACTCGGGTAATAAGCATACCAGTTAGGGTATATTTTATGGCAGGTAATGGTTATTGGGTTTTCATGAATAGACTCTTCACCATGCTAAAAGTCCATGAAAAAAGCCATCCGGATAATCCGGACGGTTTTGGTTTGCTCGAAAGTGGAAGGTGATTTTCCAGACCTCATTTGTATGACTTTCATCGTCAAATTCCTTCCAGCCTCCTCACCAGCATCGCGTCTCCAGGTTCTCGTCAAAAAAATATGGTTCTAAAACCCCGAAACCCTTCACACACCGTTCACCCTTCACCGTTCACCCTTCACCGTTTACCGTTCACCGTTCACCGTTCACCGTTCACCCTTCACCCTTCACCCGTCATCAATAATCTCTCCAACTCTCTTCAACGGTGTCTTCAACGACTTCGCCTCATTGAAAAAATCCTTCCATGGATCATCCTTATGCCTCATTCGCTGGAAAATGTTTTCAATATTTATGGAAGAAGGATCCTTGAACCCATCCAGTTCGTTCCATGAAAGAGGTGCCGCTACCGGGGCTCCTTTCCTGGCTCTTAATGAGTATGGTGCAACCGATGTCTGTGCATATTCATTCCTTAAATAATCCAGGAAGATCCTGTTCCTTCGTTTATTTTTTCTCACTTCAACAGTATAGTCATCAGGAAAGCGATCGGCTAAAATATGAGCGGTTTTTTTTGCAAATTCCTTGACTTCATCGAACTCCAGGTTTTTGATGATAGGGATCGCTACATGCAAACCCTTCGATCCGGTTGACATCACAAAAACAGGAAGGTCGAATTCATCCTCCAGGAATTTTTTTATCCTTTTGGCACAGATTTTTACATCACCGAAATCCCCTCCGGAAGGATCAAGATCAAATATCATTTTATCAGGGTAATGTGGCTTGGAAGCCCTGCTTAACCAGGGATGCATTACCAGGCAGGCTTGATTAGCCAGATAGGCCAGTGTTGCCTTTTTATCGGCAATCACCATTTCAATTTTATCTTTTTCTTTTCTTTCCAGCTTCTCTGAACTGATCCAGTCAGGGAAATAATCAGACTTTTCTTTCTGGTAAAATCCTTTCTTAGCAATGCCATCCGGGAATCTTTTTAGAGTTAGCGGGCGTCCCCTGAGATGGTCCAGCATTAAATCGGATATTTCAAGATAATAATTAATAATATCTTTTTTGGTCACTTCTGCCTCAGGATAAAGGACCTTATCCAATTTACTGGTGTCGAAAGAATATTTTCCTACTTTCATGGCTTTATCCTTCTTTTTTTACTTCTTCGGGATCTTTGTCATCTCTGAGTCCTTTAAAGGCAGGATGCCTTAGTTTTCCATCATCGGTCCATTGTGTAAAAGCCACTTCGCCAACCAATTTGGGTTTTATCCAGTGAACTTTCTTTTCTTTTATTTCATTTTCACTTTCACGGAAGGGATTATCATCAGTTTCAATTTTTTTCATTTTTTCAGAAAGCTTCTTCAGCATCTCATCATCATACCCTGTCCCTACTTTACCTGCATATTTAAGTTTATCATCCACATAGTATCCTATGAGAAGTGCTCCAAAACCGATTCTTTCACCCTTAGGTTCAGTATAGCCTCCGATTACAAATTCCTGCCGGGTTACACATTTGAATTTTAGCCATTTTTTTGACCGGTCGTGAACGTACCTGTAATTAGCATCTTTGGCAATAATTCCCTCCCAGCCTTTTTTGCATGCTTCTTCGTAAAAATCAAGGCCTTTTTCGTTTCGATGTGTGGTAAATCTCAGGGGATCGTCAAACTCAAAGGAATCTAGGAGTATGTTTTTTCTGTCTCTCAATGGAAGATCTGTAATAAGATATTGATCGATATAAAGAAGATCAATAAAATAGTAATATACTTTTATGGAACTTTCTTTCGCTTCCTTACGGCTTTTGACCTGCATTCTGCCCTGTAATTTCGAAAAACTGCTCACATCACCATCGAAGGTGCAAATTTCGCCATCGGCAATAAAATTATCTTCCTTAGTTTTATTGAAGGCTTCTTCCAGATCCGGATAAGTATCATTAAGCTTTTTCTTATTACGGCTGTAAATGGTAACCTTGCCTTTTTTCTTAAAGACCAGTGCTCTTTCACCGTCCCATTTTCTTTCATAGATCCAATCTTTGTTATCAAAATGATCATATGTGAGAGTAGCGAGCATTGGATCCAGCCAGTCGGGCATGGATTTTTTTTCGGTTTTATGTGAATACTCACTGAGATCTGCCATATTCTTTTAGTTAATAAATTTCATCCATCAGTCTCCATCTTCTTTTTCTTTCTGAAGTTCTTCAAGTGTTTTTCCGGATTTAACCGATTTTTTCTCTGTATTTACCGGGTTTCTGCGTGCATCCGCCTCATCGTCTTTCATTTTTATCAGCAACCATTGCTCTCTTCCCTTCATTTTGATGAGTGCATATCCGCCTTTTAGTTTTTCTCCTTCGAGCCATATTTCTATCTTTCCGTCTTCGTAAGATTCCTCAATGTTCTTACCATCATCCTCTTTTTCTTCCCTCATGTTTTTATAGGTTCCTGTATCCCAAACAATGACGGTTCCGGCTCCATATTCGCCCTCGGGAATTTCACCCTCAAAATCCGCATAATCGAGCGGATGATCTTCAGTGGGCTGGGCCATGCGTTTCTCATCCGGATCGGTTGAAGGTCCTTTGGGAACGGCCCAGGATTTGAGCACATCGCCTGACTGTATGCGAAAGTCAAAATGATGATTGCTGGATTGATGCTCCTGAATTACAAAAATATTTTTCTTTGAGGAGCTTTTCTTGTCACCTCCGGGTTCCCGGGTTTTTGAGAAATCCCGCTTTTCTTTGTATTTATCGAGTTTATTCCTGGACATAGCATGAATTTAATACTACAGTTGCGATTTTCTTCACTTCGGACCTTGCATATCGGTCCTTTATCTTGTGTTAATTCTTTGTTTGGCTAACATTTCGCGAACACCACATGTTCATTCGATTTGTCGCAAAGACACAATATTGTTTATTAAGGGCAAAAAGAACCGGAGAAACGAGAAATTAATCCATCAAAAGGAAGAAATTGGGATCGGATGAAGGCACTGAGGTAAAGATTCAAAAGCCACCAAAACTGTTTGAATTTGAAAAACACAGAATTTAATGAACCTGGATAATTTTTGGTTTTGTGAGATTTGTCTTTCCAGAATAGCAATCACTGTTTTTTCGATTTTCTTCTGAAACACATCAGCAGTAATTTGCCTATTGAAATAAAGGGGAGGGCCTAATTCCCCCTCCCTCCACCCTTAATGGCAAAAACCATTAAACCGGTAATCGCCGCAACCACGGTACTGATAAAAACTGCTGCAGCCGAAATATCTTTGATCTTTTTTATTGAAGTGTTTTCCTCTGCAGAAATTAGATCCGTAGTGTTTTCAATGATGGTGTTGAATATTTCAGCTACAAATACAAAACCTATAGCAAAGACAATGGCGATCCATTCCAGTCGGGATATTTTCAGCATTGCCCCGGCACCGACCGCAAGAACCGCAAAGATTAAATGAATCCTGAAATTATGCTCTTCCCTCTGAAGACTTTTCAGACCTTCAAATGCATAAACAAAACTTTTCAGTCTTTTCAGGAGGGAGAATTTTTGTTTTGGTTTGTTGTTTTGCATGGGGGATGGTTTTATGCTGCTTTCCATTGAATAAGATATTTTGCAGGATAACAATGTTTTCAAACATGAGCATCAGGTTGCAAAGTAAAGGTATAAATTAGCGTATACAATCAAAGAATTGTTTTACTATCGCAATCATATTTTGTTCAGAAGCCGTAGGTGCACCCATATGAATCCGTAAATCTACACAAACGTTCATCCAAATGACCACAAATCAAAGTGGACTATTTGTGTTCTTTATTTGGGTGCATCCCTGCCTGCGCGCCGTCGACTATTTTGGCTGATGTTTGTAGCATAATTCTCTAACCAGAGATATCAAAGATTAATACAGAATACGCTTTCAATTCTTTCAAAGCATTTTCTATATTCTGTGAATATCCGTGTAATCCTTGATGAATTCTCCTTATTTTTTTTATTTAACTTCAGGAACTCATTCAAAACGTCGTTTTTTCTTAG
>CAZQOV010000072.1:0-15226 GCA_964595055.1 uncultured Bacteroidaceae bacterium
GTCCAAACCTCATGTTTACATTGGAACTATTTGTCACGTTGACCATGGTAAAACCACTCTTACTGCTGCTATTACGCAGGTTCTTGCAGAAAAAGGCTGGTCAGAAGTCAGAACTTTCGATTCTATCGATAATGCACCTGAGGAAAAAGAACGGGGGATTACCATTAATACAGCTCACGTTGAATATCAAACAGAGAAGCGTCACTATGCTCACGTTGACTGTCCTGGTCATGCTGACTATGTTAAGAATATGGTAACTGGTGCTGCACAGATGGATGGTGCTATCCTGGTTGTAGCAGGTACAGATGGTCCTATGCCACAGACTCGTGAACATATCCTTCTTGCACGTCAGGTAAATGTTCCGAAAATTGTAGTTTTCCTCAATAAAGTTGACCTTGTTGATGATCCCGAACTTCTGGAGCTTGTTGAAATGGAAGTTCGTGAATTGCTGGACTTTTATGAGTTTGACGGAGATAATGTTCCCGTAATCCATGGATCTGCTCTTGGTGCGCTTAATGGAGAAGCAAAGTGGGTAGAGAAAGTGATTGAACTTATGGCAGCGGTTGATGAATACATACCGATTCCTCCTCGTGATATTGAAAAAGATTTCCTCATGCCGGTCGAAGATGTTTTCTCTATAACAGGTAGAGGTACCGTTGCTACCGGTAGGATTGAAACCGGAGTTATTAAGACGGGTGAAGAAATGCAGATCATCGGTCTTGGTGCTAATAAAATGAAAACAGTTTGTACAGGTGTTGAGATGTTCCGTAAGATTCTCGATACCGGTGAAGCTGGAGATAATGTAGGACTGTTGCTCAGAGGTATCGACAAGAAGCAGGTAAAAAGAGGAATGGTAATCGCTAAGCCAGGTTCTATTGAGCCTCATACCAAATTTAAAGCTGAGGTTTATGTTCTTAAAAAAGAAGAAGGTGGACGTCATACCCCATTCCATAACAATTACCGTCCCCAGTTCTATCTGAGAACGCTCGACGTTACCGGAGAGATTCAACTTCCAGAAGGAACTGAGATGGTTATGCCTGGTGATAATGTAACCATTACTGTTAACCTCATTTATCCTGTTGCTATCAATCAGGGTCTGCGTTTTGCAATCCGCGAAGGTGGTAGAACAGTTGGTGCAGGGCAGGTGATTGAAATTATTGAGTAAAACCTAATATTGATAATACCGGGTTCAGGTAAATTTTACCTGAACTTTATTGTCTTTTGGGGAGACAAACACGGGTGTAGCTCAGTTGGTAGAGCACTGGTCTCCAAAACCAGGTGTCGGGCGTTCGAGTCGCTCCTCCCGTGCCAATTCTTTAAATAATGAAAAGAATAAAAATCTATATTCAGGAAGCTTTTAACGAGCTTATTTATAAAGTAACCTGGCCCAGTTGGAAAGATTTGCAGAATTCTGCAGTGATTGTGATGGTGGCCACTGTGATAATTGCTCTTATAATTCTGTTAATGGATCTGGGATTCCAGAATTTACTCAGTTTAATTTATAGTGCTTTCTTTTAAAAAAGGATTATGAGCGAAATTGAAAAAAAATGGTATGTGTTAAGAGCGATTGGCGGGAAAGAAAAGAAAGTCAAAGAATACATCGAGAGTGAAATTTCCCGGTTGGGTCTTAATGACTTTATCTCACAGGTACTTATCCCAACTGAGAAAGTTTATCAAATACGAAACGGGAAAAAGATCTCAAAAGAAAGAAATTATTTCCCGGGTTATGTACTGGTCGAAGCTGCGCTTGTTGGAGAAGTTAGTCATATCTTAAGAAACATTCCAAACGTTATTGGGTTCCTCGGATCCAAAGATGAAGAAGAACCCACACCCCTGCGTCAGAGTGAAGTTAACAGAATACTTGGAAAGGTTGATGAATTGGCGGCAGGTGATGAGGAAATTAATGTTCCTTTCTTTGTAGGTGAATCGGTTAAAGTTATTGATGGGCCTTTTAATAGCTTCACAGGAATTATAGAAGAAGTGAACGAAGAAAAGAAAAAACTGAAAGTTATGGTGAAAATCTTTGGACGAAAAACACCACTTGAACTCAGTTTTATGCAAGTTGAAAAAGAAAGTTAATCTAAAAATATTCAATCCGGATAATTGTATATCCCCTGAATGCTTCCTATATGGTTATTGAAGGATTGGAGAACCGGTAATCTGAATAAACAATTTTAAATCATGGCAAAAGAAGTAGAAGGCTTGATCAAATTACAGATTCGTGGTGGGGCCGCAAACCCTTCACCCCCTGTCGGACCCGCATTGGGTGCAAAGGGCGTAAATATCATGGAGTTCTGTAAACAGTTCAACGCCAGGACACAGGAACAAGCAGGTAAATTATTGCCTGTAATAATCACGGTGTATAGTGATAAGTCATTTGATTTTATTGTTAAAACTCCACCGGTTGCAGTCCAATTGCTCGAAATGGCTAAAGTAAAATCAGGATCTGCCGAATCCAACCGTTTAAAGGTTGCGACAGTATCCTGGGATCAGGTAAAACAAATCGCTGAGGCGAAAATGCCCGATCTTAATTGTTTTACTGTCGAATCAGCAATGAAAATGGTTGCAGGAACTGCAAGGAGTATGGGGATTAATGTGAAAGGCACTTTCCCCTCAAATAATTAACAAAATTGGACGATGACTAAATTAACAAAAAAAAGGAAGTCAGCTTTAGAGAAAATTGAGACGGGAAAAACATATCCACTCAACGAGGCTGCGAAACTGGTGAAGGAAATCAACCAAACAAAATTTGATGCATCTGTTGATTTGGATGTACGTTTGGGTGTTGACCCCAGGAAAGCAAACCAGATGGTGAGAGGGATTGTGACCCTTCCTCATGGTACAGGAAAAGATGTCCGGGTTTTAGTTCTTTGCACCCCTGAAAAAGAACAGGAAGCAAAAGATGCAGGAGCCGATTATGTTGGTCTTGATGAATATATTGAAAAAATTGAAAAAGGATGGACCGATATAGACGTGATCATTACGATGCCTCCTGTGATGGCTAAAATCGGGAAATTGGGACGAGTTTTAGGCCCCCGTGGCCTGATGCCCAATCCCAAAAGTGGTACCGTGACAATGGATATTGGGAAAGCTGTTAAAGAAGTGAAGATGGGTAAAATTGACTTTAAAGTCGATAAATACGGGATCATCCACTCACCTGTTGGTAAAGTATCCTTCGAGCCGCAAAAAATAGCCGAAAATGCGAAAGAATTTATTTCTACCATTATTAAGCTCAAACCCGCGGCTGCAAAGGGGACCTATATCCGCAGTATCTATATGTCAAGTACCATGAGTCCGAGTATCAAGTTAGACACTAAAGCAATTGACGTTTAAATTAAATGCGCTAATCTCAGTATTATGAGAAGAGAAGATAAGGATATTATAATTGAAAACCTGAGACAGGAAATCTCTGATGCCAAACATTTTTACCTGGCCGATATCTCCGGATTAAATGCCGAAGAAACGTCAAACCTCAGGAAAAAATGTTTTGAAAAGGAGATCAAACTGCTCGTGGTTAAGAATACTCTCCTTAGAAAAGCGCTGGAAAAGTTCGATGGCGATTATGATCAGCTTTATGACGTATTGAAAAATTCCACCTCTGTTATGTTCTGCGAAACCGGTAATGTTCCGGCAAAACTCATAAAAGAGTTTAGAAAAGAACATGAAAAGCCACTTTTAAAGGCTGCATTTGTAGAAGAATCCATATATGTCGGAGAAGATCAGCTAGAAGTATTATCCAGCCTTAAATCTAAGGAAGAACTCCTGGGAGATGTTCTATCACTGCTTCAGTCACCAATGAAGAATGTTGTATCTGCTCTTTCTTCAGGTGGTAATAATCTTGCTGGAGCTCTTAAAACATTATCAGAAAGTAAAGAATCATAAAAAAAAATTTAAATTTTAAATAAAAATGGCAGACGTTAAAGCAATCGCAGATCAGTTAGTAGAATTAACCGTTAAAGAAGTAAACGAACTACTTAATATTCTGAAAGAAGAGCATGGTATTGAACCTGCTGCTGCAGCTGTAGCTGTTGCCGGACCCGCAACTGGCGGAGAAGGAGCTCAGGCTGAAGAAAAAACTTCTTTTGATGTTATACTTACCGCTCCGGGTGGAGCTAAGCTCCAGATTGTTAAGCTTGTAAAAGAACTTACCGGTCTTGGACTGAAAGAAGCAAAAGCTGTTGTTGATTCGGCACCATCTCCAATCAAGGAAGGTGTTACTAAAGATGAAGCAGAATCACTGAAAAAACAATTAGAAGAAGCTGGAGCTGAAGTTGAACTTAAATAGGGTTACCTATCATATTAATCAGGGTTTAGGATTCCTTCCCGGGCATTTTACCGGAACAGGAAACCTAAGCCTTTTTGCTATTGTATATTGTTAAGTTCACATAATTCCGTATATAGATGTCGTTAGAGAAAAATAATAACAGAATAAATTTCACTTCAACGAAAAATCAATTGGATTATCCGGATTTTCTTGAAGTGCAACTTAAGTCTTTCAGGGATTTCTTTCAACTTGAAACTATTCCTGAAAACAGGAGAAATGAGAGCTTATATAAGGTCTTTCAGGAGAACTTTCCCATTTCCGATACCCGGAATAATTTTGTCCTGGAATTCCTGGATTATTATATAGATCCTCCTCGTTACTCCATCGAAGAATGTATAGAAAGAGGTTTGACCTATAGCGTGCCGCTTAAGGCCAAACTAAAATTATATTGTACCGATCCCGAACATGAGGATTTCGATACAGTAATCCAGGATGTTTACCTGGGTACAGTCCCTTATATGACTGAACGTGGCGTTTTTATTATAAATGGAGCTGAAAGAGTAGTTGTGTCCCAATTGCACCGATCACCCGGTGTGTTTTTCGGACAAAGCTTACATGCCAACGGAACAAAATTATATTCGGCAAGGATTATCCCTTTTAAAGGATCCTGGATTGAGTTTGCAACAGACATTAACAATGTCATGTATGCATATATCGACCGTAAGAAAAAGCTTCCGGTAACCACACTTCTCAGGGCTATTGGTTACGAGAGTGATAAAGATGTACTCGAAATATTTAATCTGGCCGAAGAAGTCAAAGTCTCCAAATCGGGACTTAAAAAAGTTATCGGAAGAAAATTAGCTGCCCGTGTTTTGAAAACCTGGGTGGAAGACTTCGTGGATGAAGATACCGGGGAGGTAGTTTCCATCGAAAGAAATGAAGTTATCATTGATAGAGAAACTGTTCTTGAAAACGAACATATTGACCAGATAATTGATTCCGGGGCCAAGAATATCCTTTTACATAAGGATACCCAAAGCATAATTGATTTTGCAATTATCTATAATACCCTGCAGAAAGATCCATGTAACTCTGAAAAAGAAGCTGTACTCCATATTTACCGGCAATTGCGTAACTCAGAACCCCCCGATGAAGCAACTGCCCGCGATGTGATTGATAAACTGTTTTTCTCTGATAAACGATACGACCTAGGCGAAGTAGGACGCTATCGACTGAATAAAAAGTTGGGTTTGGATACTGATCCTGATATCAAGGTTCTTACCAAGGAAGATATCATCGAAATTATCAAGTATCTCATTGAATTGATCAATTCAAAAACCGATGTTGATGATATCGACCATCTCAGTAACCGCAGAGTTCGGACGGTAGGAGAACAATTAATGAATCAATTCAGCGTTGGACTGGCCCGTATGGCCAGAACCATCAGAGAAAGAATGAATGTAAGGGATAATGAGGTATTTACACCTGTTGACCTGATTAACTCAAAGACGCTTTCCTCTGTTATTAATTCATTCTTTGGTACCAACCAGCTGTCTCAGTTTATGGATCAGACCAATCCGCTTGCGGAAATGACCCATAAAAGAAGGATGTCTGCACTCGGACCGGGGGGATTGTCAAGAGAGAGAGCCGGATTTGAAGTCCGGGACGTGCATTATACCCACTACGGCCGTCTCTGTCCCATTGAAACCCCGGAAGGACCGAATATTGGTCTGATATCTTCCTTATGTGTTTATGCGAAGATTAATGATCTGGGCTTCATTGAAACGCCTTATCGAAGTGTCAGTGACGGAACTGTTAATCTCAGTCATGAAGGCATCGTATATCTTAGTGCCGAAGAGGAAGAAGCCAGAACCATAGCCCAGGCCAATGCTCTTATCAAAGATTCCGGGGAATTCGTGAACCAGAAAATTAAAGCAAGATTTAACGGCGACTTCCCTCTCTCTGATGCTGAAGAGATTAACCTTATGGACGTTGCTCCTAATCAGATCGCTTCCATAGCCGCATCATTGATCCCCTTCCTGGAGCATGATGATGCGAACAGGGCACTTATGGGATCAAACATGATGCGCCAGGCAGTACCCCTGATTAATCCCGAGGCTCCGATAGTCGGAACAGGAATTGAATCGGTTGTGGTGAGAGATTCAAGATTACAAATTGTTGCGGAGGGTGATGGTGAAGTTGAATTTGTAGATTCAAATGAAATCGTTATCCGCTATATACGATCAGAAGAAGAAAAGTTTGTAAGCTTTGATGACGATACCAAACGCTACAGACTGCCTAAATTTAAGAAGACAAACCAAAATACCTGCATAAACCTCGTCCCTATTGTTCGCAAAGGGCAAAAGGTCGAGAAAGGTCAGATCCTTACAGAAGGTTATGCAACCCAACATGGTGAACTTGCCCTTGGGAGAAACCTGATGGTTGCTTTTATGCCCTGGAAAGGATATAACTTTGAGGATGCCATCGTGGTGTCTGAAAGGCTTGTGCGTGAAGATGTATTTACTTCCATTCATATTGATGAATATGTTCTTGAGGTAAGAGATACCAAAAGAGGACTGGAGGAACTGACCTCAGATATTCCCAATGTGAGTGAAGAAGCTACCCGAAATCTGGATGAGAATGGATTAATCCGCATTGGTGCTGAAGTAAGTCCGGGCGATATACTGATTGGTAAGATTACCCCCAAAGGAGAGTCTGATCCTTCACCCGAAGAAAAACTTTTAAGGGCTATTTTTGGTGATAAGGCCGGAGATGTTAAAGATGCCTCCTTAAAGGCCGGACCTTCCCTTTTTGGCGTTATTATTGATAAAAAATTATTCTCCAGGACAAACAAAGACAGAAAATCCAAAGCAGGCATTAAACCTATTCTTGATAAGGTTGAAGAAGAATTCAACCGCAAGATGGAAGATCTGAAAACAAAGCTTACGGATAAATTGTTTGTTCTTGTGAATGGAAAGACTTCCCAGGGCGTAAAAGATTACTTTAATAAGGATGTAATTCCCAAAGGTCAGAAATTCACTCAAAAAACGCTTCTGGATATTGATTATGAGTCGGTTAATCCAAATAAATGGACAACCGATAAAGATAAGAATGATACCATTAAATCGCTCCTTCATAACTATATGATAAAATCAAAAGAAATTGAGGGAATTTATAAGCGTAAGAAATATAACATTACCATAGGGGATGAGTTGCCAACCGGGATAATCAGACTGGCAAAAGTTTATGTTGCCAAGAAAAGAAAGATAACGGTTGGTGATAAGATGGCCGGTAGACACGGGAATAAAGGTATCGTGGCCAAAATTGTTCGTCAGGAAGACATGCCCTTTCTTGAAGACGGTACACCGGTAGATATTGTTCTCAATCCTCTTGGAGTGCCATCCCGTATGAACCTTGGACAGATTTATGAGACGGTTCTGGGTTGGGCCGGTAAAAATCTTGGAATTACTTTTGCCACCCCCATATTCGATGGAGCCAAAATTGATGAGATTAATGAGTATACAGAAAAAGCCAATGTGCCTAAATATGGTAAAACCTATCTCTATGATGGAGGAACCGGAGACCGTTTTGACCAGCCGGCAACGGTCGGTATGATTTATATGCTGAAACTTGGTCATATGGTCGAGGATAAAATGCATGCCCGTTCTATAGGTCCTTATTCTCTGATCACCCAGCAACCCCTTGGGGGTAAAGCCCAATTTGGTGGACAAAGATTTGGGGAAATGGAAGTATGGGCTCTTGAAGCTTTCGGAGCAGCAAATATTCTCCAGGAAATCCTTACCGTAAAATCAGATGATGTAGTAGGTCGTGCCAAAGCATATGAATCTATTGTGAAAGGTGATCCAATGCCTTCACCGGGTATTCCGGAATCACTCAATGTGTTGCTTCACGAACTCAGAGGACTCGGATTAAGTGTTAAGCTTATTTAAGGCTTGATCCCATTGTCCATATAAAATTAGACGTTGATAACCCATTAATTATTGACACATGTCATTTAGAAAAGATAAAAAAGACAAGGCAAATTTCACCAAGATTGCTATCGGATTGGCCTCACCTGAGGAGATCCTTGAGAGATCCAGCGGTGAAGTACTAAAGCCTGAAACAATAAATTATCGTACCTATAAGCCTGAAAGAGACGGACTGTTTTGCGAACGAATTTTCGGACCGGTAAAAGATTATGAATGCCACTGCGGGAAATACAAAAGAATCCGTTATAAGGGAATCGTATGTGACCGATGTGGGGTTGAGGTAACAGAGAAAAAGGTACGTAGAGAGAGAATGGGACATATTTCACTTGTCGTCCCGGTGGCTCATATCTGGTATTTTAAATCTTTGCCCAATAAAATAGGATACCTTCTTGGCTTACCCACCAAAAAGCTTGATTCAATCATTTATTATGAGCGTTACGTTGTGATCAATCCTGGCGTAAAGGCAGCAGACGGGATCAACTATCTGGATTTCCTGACCGAGGAAGAATACCTGGATATCATGGACTCTTTGCCCAAGGAAAATCAGATGCTTGAAGATAATCATCCGGATAAATTTATTGCCGGAATGGGCGCAGAAGGCTTATATGAATTGCTTCGCAGAATTGATCTTGATAAGCTTTCATATGACCTGAGGCATAAGGCAAATAATGAAACTTCCCAACAAAGAAAAAATGAAGCCTTGAAACGTCTTCAGGTAGTAGAAGCCTTCAGGGAATCCAAAAAGGTGAATAATCCGGAATGGATGATTGTTAAAGTGGTTCCCGTAATTCCTCCCGAGTTACGGCCCCTTGTTCCCCTTGATGGTGGCAGGTTTGCTACCTCCGACCTAAACGATCTTTACAGAAGGGTGATCATTAGAAATAATCGTTTAAAACGACTTATTGAAATTAAAGCTCCTGAAGTCATCCTTCGAAACGAAAAGAGGATGTTACAGGAATCCGTTGATTCCCTTTTCGATAATTCACGAAAATCGAATGCGGTGAAAACGGATGCGAATCGCCCACTTAAATCATTGAGCGACAGTCTCAAGGGAAAACAGGGACGTTTCAGACAGAATCTTCTCGGAAAACGTGTTGATTATTCTGCCCGTTCTGTTATTGTGGTGGGACCTGAACTTGGCTTGCATGAGTGTGGTCTCCCTAAAGATATGGCAGCAGAATTATACAAGCCTTTCATTATTCGAAAATTAATTGAAAGGGGAATTGTTAAAACGGTAAAATCGGCGAAGAAGATTGTAGACAGAAAAGATCCTGTGGTATGGGATATTCTTGAAAATGTTCTGAAGGCACATCCGGTGCTGTTAAACAGAGCCCCAACACTTCACCGTTTGGGTATTCAGGCTTTCCAGCCCAAGCTGATTGAGGGTAAAGCTATACAGTTACATCCCCTGGTTTGTACTGCATTTAATGCTGACTTTGATGGTGACCAGATGGCTGTTCATTTACCCCTGGGCAATGCAGCGATTTTGGAAGCCCAGATTTTGATGCTGGCTTCACATAATGTGCTGAACCCGGCAAATGGGGCCCCAATTGCTGTTCCATCGCAGGATATGGTTTTGGGACTTTATTATATAACCAAAGCCAGAAAATCTACAAAAGATTATTTTGTGAAAGGAGAAGGACTCAAGTTTTATTCTCCTGAAGAAGTGGTAATTGCTTACAATGAAAAGAAAGTAGACCTTCATGCGGTAATTGAAGTTCTTATTCCCTCTGAGGATGAAGAAGGCAAAAAAGAAAAGACGCTGATTGAGACAACCGTGGGAAGGGTATTATTCAACGAGGTTGTTCCTCAGGAGATTGGCTTTATTAACGAATTACTAACCAAAAAATCCCTGAGGGATATCATTGGGAAAGTACTGAAAAAAACCGGTACTGATGTAACGGCCCAGTTCCTTGACGACATTAAAGACCTGGGATTCCAGATGGCCTTTCGTGGTGGACTTTCCTTTAATCTTGACGATGTTATTGTTCCTGATGAGAAAGAATCACTGGTGGAAGAAGGATATGATCAGGTCGAAGAGATTGTGATGAACTATAATGCCGGTATTATCACGAACAATGAAAGATATAATCAGATCATCGATATTTGGACGCATACCAACGCAAAACTCACCCTTACACTTATGAACAGGTTGAGCTCGGATAATCAGGGATTTAACTCTGTTTACATGATGCTTGATTCAGGAGCACGGGGATCCAAGGAGCAGATTCGTCAGCTCTCCGGAATGCGTGGTTTGATGGCGAAACCTCAGAAGTCTGGTTCTACAGGGTCGGAAATTATTGAGAACCCGATTCTATCAAACTTTAAAGAAGGACTGAGTGTTCTGGAATACTTTATCTCTACCCACGGAGCCCGTAAAGGACTTGCCGATACGGCCCTTAAGACTGCTGATGCCGGATATCTTACCCGCCGTCTTGTGGATGTGTCTCAGGATGTTGTGATTTCGGAAAATGACTGTGGAACCTTGCGAGGACTGGTGGCTACTGCAATTAAGAAGAATGAAGAGGTAGTTGAAACCTTGTATGAAAGAATTCTGGGTCGGACAGCGGTTCATGATGTTTATCATCCCTTAACAGGTAAACTAATCATTTCCAGTGGTGATGAAATAACTGAAGAGATTGCACAGAATATTGAAGAGTCTCCGATTGAACAGGTAGAAATCCGTTCGGTACTGACCTGTGAATCCATTAAAGGAGTTTGCTCCAAATGTTATGGAAGAAATCTCGCTACTGGAAGAATGGTTCAGATAGGTGAAGCAGTTGGTGTTATTGCTGCCCAATCCATTGGTGAGCCTGGTACACAGCTTACCCTTCGTACCTTCCATGTTGGGGGTACAGCATCAAATATTACTACTGAGTCCAGCATCATTTCAAAATATGATGGGATTGCAGAAATAGATGAACTTAGAACCGTAGCCAAAGTAGATGAATTCGGTAATAATGTTGATATGGTTATCGGCCGTCTGGCTGAACTGAGAATTGTGGATAAAAATACCGGAATCTCATTAACTACACATACCATACCTTATGGTTCCAAGCTTTATGTAAAACCCGGCGAGGATATTTCAAAAGGCAAGCTTATTTGTGAATGGGATCCCTATAATGCCGTAATTATTTCTGAGGTAGATGGGAAAGTTGGTTTCGACAATGTTATTGAAGGCATTACCTACCGGGATGAGTCTGATGAGCAGACGGGTTACCGGGAAAAGGTGATTACGGAAACAAGGGATAAGACCAAAAATCCTATCATTAAAATACTGGGAGATTCCAAGGAAGTACTCAAGACCTACAACCTTCCTGTTGGCGCCCATATTGCTGTGGAAGAAAATGCTGCAGTGAGCGCAGGCGATATTCTTGTGAAGATACCAAGGGCAGTCGGAAAATCTGGCGATATAACCGGTGGTTTGCCCAGAGTTACCGAGTTGTTCGAGGCAAGAAATCCTTCTAATCCTGCTGTTGTTTCTGAAATTGATGGAGAAGTAACTTATGGAAAAGTAAAAAGAGGGAACCGTGAAATCATTATTCAATCCAAGACCGGGGAGATTAAAAAGTATCTTGTTCCCCTTTCGAAACAGATCCTAGTTCAGGAGAACGATTATGTTCGGGCAGGCATTCCGCTGTCTGACGGTGCAATTACTCCTTCTGATATACTGGCCATTAAAGGTCCAACCAAGGTACAGGAGTACATTGTTAATGAAGTGCAGGAAGTTTATCGTTTACAGGGCGTGAAGATTAATGATAAGCATTTTGAGGTGATTGTTCGTCAGATGATGAGAAAAGTCGAGATTGTAGATCCGGGTGATACAAAGTTCCTGGAAAAACAAGTTGTGGATAAACTGGAATTCATGCAGGAAAATGACTGGATTTTCGATAAGAAAGTTGTCATTGACCCGGGTGATTCCGATTCCTATAATGCCGGACAGATTATCACAGCAAGGAAGCTGCGTGATGAGAATTCATTGCTGAAGAGAAAAGATAAAAAACTGATTGAAGCCAGAGAAGCAGTACCGGCAACTTCAAGCCAGATATTGCAGGGAATTACCAAGGCTGCACTTCAGACTCAGAGTTTCATGTCGGCAGCTTCATTCCAGGAAACTACAAAAGTTCTCAACGAAGCGGCCATTTTTGGTAAGGTCGACACCCTTGACGGACTCAAGGAAAATGTGATTGTCGGTCATCAGATACCTGCCGGTACCGGTAACCGCAAATTTCAAAACCTTGTGGTGGGGTCGCGTGAGGAATATGAAAAACTCAGGGAAGGAAGATCTGTCGAAATACCTGAAGAAACAGAATAAAACCCTTTTTCTATGGCACAGGAAAATCAAAATAAAAAGCAAATTAACATTGAGTTGAGTGAAGAAGTTTCACAGGGTACCTATTCCAATCTCGCTGTGATTACGCATTCAGCTTCAGAATTTATACTTGATTTTGTCAGGATTATGCCCGGAGTAGCCAAAGCAAAGGTGAAATCCAGGGTCATCCTGACCCCTGAACATGCAAAAAGGTTAATGGCAGCTTTGAAAGACAATATCGCCCGGTATGAGTCAACACACGGACCCATAAAAGATGTTGAAGGTTCTGGCGGATCCAATGTGCCCATGAATTTTGGCGGGCCTTCCGCTCAGGCTTAAACTTTCGACCATAACTCAATTATTCTTACAACCCCGTTGATTAACGGGGTTTTTTTTGAATATGATCAAACGGGCTTTTCTGCAAAATTAATTTTATTATATTTGTCCACCATCAAATTCTCTAATTCAAAATTATTATCTATGAAGGGTTTAAAAATTATTGTACTGGCCAAACAGGTTCCGGATACACGTAATGTGGGTAAAGATGCGATGAAAGCAGACGGAACTGTAAACAGAGCCGCATTGGAAGCCATTTTTAATCCTGAGGATCTGCATGCACTTGAGCTTGCCCTGCAATTAAAAGAGAGAGTCCAGGAATCGACCGTAACCATATTGACCATGGGGCCCGGAAGAGCCGCAGAGATCATCAGGGAAGGACTGTATCGGGGTGCCGATAACGGTTATCTTTTAACCGATCGTAAGTTTGCAGGATCTGATACCTTAGCCACCTCATATGCACTGTCAAAGGCTATAAAAAAAATGGAACCCTTTGATGTGGTTTTTGCCGGACGCCAGGCCATTGATGGCGATACAGCGCAGGTGGGACCCCAGGTCGCAGATAAACTGAATTTACCTCAGGTAACCTATGCAGAAGAAATCCTTGATATAAAAAATAAAAAGATCCACATCAAACGCAGACTGGAAAGAGGAGTGGAGGTTGTTGAAGCCGGTTTGCCATTGGTCATTACGGTTCATAGTTCTGCGCCTCCCTGCCGGCCCAGGAATGCCAAATTGGTTATGAAATATAAGCATGCCAGGACAGTTACCGAACTTCAGGATATCAGTGAAGATTACCTGGCTCTTTATCAGAACCGTTCCTACCTCAAAATTGAAGAACTGGGAGCCGATGATATCGGGGTCGATGAAAAATCTCTTGGGCTTTCCGGGTCACCTACAAAAGTCAAAAAAATTGAGAATGTGGTATTCAAAGCAAAAGAATCCAAGGTTCTCTCTCCTTCCGATAATGAAATCGATGATTTGATGAAGGAGCTGATCGAAAATCATACCATCGGGTAAACCTGTCTGTTAAATCTAAAAACCAGAAAAAGTGAATAATATATTCGTATACTGTGAAATTGAAGATAAAGAGATCGCTGATGTAAGCCTTGAGCTTTTGACAAAGGCCCGTTCTCTTGCCAATCAGCTTAATTGTAAAGTGGAAGCCATTGCTCTGGGATCCGGGCTGAATGGTATCGAAAAACAAATGTACAAATATGGAGCTGATATTGTTCATACCGCCGACGATAAACGATTAGCACCCTATCTTACGCTTCCGCATGCACATGTTGTCATACAGACCTTTAAAAATGAGAAGCCTCAAATTGCCCTGTTCGGTGCCAGCTCAATCGGAAGAGATCTTGCCCCACGTGTTGCTTCTGCATTGAAATGCGGACTTACCGCAGATTGTACCAGCCTTGAAATCGGCGATCACTATGATAAGAAAAGCGATACCAATTATGAAAATCTGCTTTTACAAATTCGTCCCGCATTTGGCGGAAATATAGTGGCCACTATTATTAATCCCGAAACCAGACCCCAGCTTGCCACCGTAAGGGAAGGCGTAATGAAAAAGGAAATCTTTAATGAAAATCATAAAGGTCAACTTAAAAAAATAAAGATCGATGGTCTTTTGGATGATGCAGACTTTGCAATAAGTATTATCGAAAGACATATGGAGACCAGAAAGGTTAACATCAAGAATGCTGGAATTATAGTGGCTGGAGGATACGGTGTGGGTTCCAGAGAGAATTTTAAATTGCTTTTTGATCTTGCTGATGTATTGGGTGCTGAAGTTGGAGGATCGCGTGCTGCTGTAGATGCCGGTTTTATTGATCACGAAAGGCAAATCGGGCAAACCGGGGTAACCGTCCGGCCAAAATTGTATATTGCATGTGGGATTTCAGGACAGATCCAGCACAGGGCCGGAATGGCCGATTCGGCGATGGTGATTTCAATAAATAACGATCCGCATGCCCCCATTAATGAAATCGCCGACTATGTAATTATTGGAGATATGACCGATGTCCTTCCCAAAATGATCAAGTATTATAAGAAAAATTCCAAATAAGAACGGACTTAATCAAAAAAGAAAAATATGGCAAATTATTATAGAGATAATAAAGATCTTAAATTTCATTTGCAGCATCCCTTAATGAAAAAGATTGTTGCTTTAAAAGAAAATGATTTTGAAGATAAGGATAAATATGATTATGCCCCTGTTGACTTTGAAGATGCAATGGATAATTATCATAAAGCGCTCGAAATTGTTGGGGAGATCTGCGGAGATGTAATCGCACCCAATGCCGAATCGTTGGATCAGGA
>CAZQOV010000073.1:0-15032 GCA_964595055.1 uncultured Bacteroidaceae bacterium
TATATCGGTCGGCTTATCGGTAAATAAGACGGTCAGTAAGATTGCTACCGGTGAAGCAAAGCCCAACGGGGAAAAAGAAGTAAGTACTTCTTTAATAAAACCTTTCCTGTCTCCTCTTTCCATACGAAAAATTCCTATGATTGGTCAGAAAACTTTTCAGCTTTTGCGTTCCATGGGAATCAGCACAATAGGAACACTGAGTCAGATTCCGGCAGAAATGATGGAAAAGTTACTGGGGAAAAACGGGATTGAAATATGGAGAAGGGCTAATGGAATTGATCACACGCCTGTAATCCGTTATTCGGAACGAAAATCGATAAGCGCGGAACAAACTTTTGAGAAAGACACCACCGATGTTGAGCATCTCAGACAAATCCTGACTTCCATGGTGGAAAAACTTTCTTATCAGCTACGAAAGAAGCAGAAACTAACCTCATGCATAACGGTAAAGATCCGGTATTCAAATTTTGATACGCATACCCTTCAAAAACGGATACAATATACCTCTTTTGACCATGTAATCATTCCCATAGCAAAAGAACTCCTTGAACGTCTCTATAACCGGCGTATGCTTATTCGTCTCATCGGCGTACGTTTCAGTTACCTGGTACAAGGCAGCCAGCAGCTTAATATGTTTGAAGATACTTCCGAGATGGTAAATCTTTATCTGGCCATGGATAGACTTCGAAACCGTTATGGGCGGGATTCGGTGAGGAGAGCGGCAGGAAAGTGAGAGTGGGCGTGATTGAGAGCGGTAATCGGTGAGCGGTGCGTACACAACAGAGAATCGTTCGCCAGTTGAAAATGAAGAAAAACAATAAAAAAATGTACCTGAACACACATTCATATTACAGTCTTCGCTACGGCACGCTTTCACCGGAGATACTGGTGCAAGAGGCATGCAAAAACAATGCAGAGGCCCTGGCACTTACCGATATAAATAACAGCACCGGGATAATCGATTTTGTCAGGCTTTGCAATGAGCATGGCATCCATCCCATGGCGGGGATAGAATTTCGTGAGGGAGATAAATATCTTTATACTGGTCTGGCACGTAATAATCATGGATTCAGTGAACTGAACGAGTTTCTTTCCTGGCATAATGAAAATAAGGAAACTCTCCCCTTACGTGCTCCACGGTTTGAAAATGTCTGGACCATTTATTCATGGGATGACCATCCGGATAGACTACGTGACAATGAATTAATAGGGCTACGTGCTGCTGAACTGAACAAGCTCCTCACCTCCCCTTTTCGAAACCGGCAGGAAAAACTGGTGATCTGGCACCCGGTGAGTTTTGCAGGGAAAGAAGACTATATCCTGCACCGTCATTTAAGGGCAGTGGATCATAACACCCTGTTATCAAAACTCAAACCGGAAAATACCGGTGCCGACCGGGAGATAATGCTTCCGGTCGACCTGTTGCTCTGTGCCTATGAAGATTACCCGGGCATTATCCGGAATACAGAAGCCCTGATCCGGGATTGCAGCATAAGCTTCGATTACCGGAGCATTAAAAACAAACAGGTGTTCACGAGTTCACGCTATGATGACCGCATTTTGCTTGAGAAGCTTGCCATGGAAGGCTTAGTTTATCGTTATGGCAGAAAAAACAAAGAAGCAGAAAAAAGGGTGAAACATGAACTGGAAATCATCGACAGGTTGGGCTTTTCTTCTTACTTTTTAATCACCTGGGATATGATACGTTATTCTATGTCGCGTGGTTATTATCATGTAGGCAGAGGAAGCGGAGCGAATTCGGTGGTAGCTTATTGCCTGAAGATTACCAATGTAGATCCCATTAAACTGGACCTGTATTTTGAACGTTTTATCAATCCCAAAAGAAGCAATCCACCCGATTTTGACATTGATTATTCATGGAGGGAAAGGGACGATGTGCTGGATTATATTTTTAAACGTTACGGAAGACGGCACACAGCTTTCATTGGCACAATTTCCACTTTCAAGGGCCGGTCCATTTTCCGTGAACTGGGAAAGGTTTATGGTTTACCTTCCACTGAGATTGACATGCTGGTAAATGATCCCTCCAATCCAATGAATAAAGGAGAAATTACCAACAGGATCTATCAGATTGGAAGCAGGCTTGCAGATTTCCCGAATCTGAGAAGCATTCATGCCGGTGGAGTACTGATCTCGGAAGAACCCATAACGAATTATGTAGCCCTTGACATGCCACCTAAGGGTTTTCCTACCACCCAATGGGACATGTATGTCGCCGAGGAAATTGGTTATGAAAAACTGGATATTCTAAGTCAGCGGGGAATCGGGCACATAGGAGATGCTGCAGATATTGTCTTTGATAATCAAAAGATCAGTATTGATGTACACAGGATTCAGGATTTTCTGAGTGATCCTAAGGTTAAAAAGCAACTTGAAGAAGGGGAAACCAATGGCTGTTTCTATATTGAAAGCCCGGCCATGCGGGGTTTATTAAAAAAGCTTCGCTGTAGTGATTACCTGAGCCTGGTGGCTGCCAGTTCCATCATTCGACCAGGAGTTGCAAAATCGGGCATGATGAAAGAATACATACGGCGTTTTCACCATCCGGACAGCTTTGAATATTTACATCCGGTTATGGAAAAACAACTACAGGAAACCTATGGGGTAATGGTATACCAGGAAGATGTGATAAAAGTATGTCATCATTTTGCCGGGCTCGATCTTGCCGATGCTGATGTATTGCGTCGTGCCATGAGTGGCAAATATCGTTCTTCAAAAGAATTTGAACGTATAGCCACACGTTATAAAAACAATTGCAAAGCATTGGGCCATTCGGAAGAGCTTAGTGAGGAAGTATGGAGGCAGATCAGTTCTTTTGCCGGGTATTCTTTTTCCAAGGCTCACTCGGCTTCCTATGCCGTTGAAAGCTTTCAAAGTCTTTATCTGAAAGCTTATTTCCCCCTGGAGTTTATGGTTGCTGTGATCAATAATTTCGGAGGGTTTTACCGCAACTGGGTGTATTTCAATGAAGCGAGACGCTGCGGGGGGAACATTCTCCTACCCTGTGTTAATGAAGGCAACTACCTTACTTCTATCAAAGGGCAAGACATTTACATTGGTTTTATACATATTCAAAACCTGGAGAAAAGCATTATTGAAAGAATCTTAAAAGAACGGGAAGAAAACGGGCAGTATACCAGTCTGGAAAATTTTCTTTCCCGGGTTCTCATCGGCAGAGAACAGATGGTAATCCTTATTCGGATAAATGCGCTGAGATTTACAGGAAAAACCAAAAAGCAGCTTTTGTGGGAAGCACATATGTACACCGGAAAAGCCGGAAAGGAAACAAAAGCACCGGAGTTGTTCGGTATAAAAAAACGTGGATTCCGGTTGCCGGTACTTGTCGAAAGTGATATTGAAGATGCATACGATGAGATTGAACTTCTGGGTTTTCCGGTTACACTCAATTATTTTGATCTTTTGCAAACCAAATTCCGGGGAGAAATAATGGCGCGTGATCTGGTTAATAATATTGACGCTGAAGTAAAAATGGTGGGAAATCTCGCTGCGCTTAAAAATGTTTATACAGTAAACAGGGATTATATGCATTTTGGTGCTTTTCTGGATTCAGAAGGTGAGTTTTTTGATACCGTAAATTTTCCTGATTCCCTGAAAAAATATCCTTTTCGAGGTTACGGAATATACCTGATACTCGGAAAAGTTGTTGAAGAATTTGGATTTCCGAGTCTTGAAGTGAAAAAAATGGCAAAACTCGCGCTTAAGCCCGACCCACGGTATTGAAAATGAACAATTCCTTGTTTCCATAGTTAATAGAATGAAACCTAATTAACTGATAATAACATAAGCATCTTTCCAACCATACTGGAAAAATTCGTATATTTAGGATTATGAAATCACAGACCGCCTATATAATTGTATTGATTATAAGCATTTTTCTTGTAATATTTGCCATTGAAAATGCCGAGCTTGTAGATGTGGAGTTCTTAAATTACCGGTTCAATATCTCACTTTCACTTTTAATTGTACTTTCCATTGCTATTGGCACTATTTTGAGCTTCATTTTTTCTTTTTCCGGTTTTTTAAGAATGAAGAACAAAATCAAAAAAAAGGAAACCGAAATAAAAAAACTGAAACAGGAGTTAAATAAACAAGTAAAAGAAGAAGCTGAAGGTGACGAAGAGGGGGCAGATGAACCTCCGGATATGCCAAATTCTCCCTCAGAAAAGAATTAGGGTGATGAATGGAAGGAAAGCATTTTTTGTTAAAAGCATATTCTTTATGATCTGTTTTATTAACTGACACTAATACTATCTGTTGTGGACAAGATTTTCGAAGAGATTGCCAGATTCACTTTTTTCACTATACGAACAATTCGTTTCAGTTTTAAAAGACCATTCGAATTTGCAGAGTTTATCCGGCAATGTTACATTGCCGGAGTAAAAACACTCGGATTAATCAGTATAACTGCATTAATCATGGGACTTGTACTTACTTTGCAAACACGTCCGGTTCTTGTCAATCTTGGAGCAGAGTCCATACTTCCAGGAATGGTTTTTATTTCTGTGCTCAGAGAAATCGGTCCGGTTATTTTCTCCCTCATATTTGCAGGAAAGGTAGGTTCTGGTATAGGTGCAGAATTGAGTTCCATGAGAGTAACAGAACAGATAGACGCTATGGAGGTAAGCGGGACCTATCCAATGAAATATCTGGTAAGCACCAGGGTGCTGGCTACCACATTTATTTTACCTGTATTAATTGTGTATGGCGATTTTATTGCACTACTGGGTACTTATTTAGGTATTACAATGAGCAGCAGCATGTCCTTGCAGTTGTTTTTTCGTGACGCTTTCAGTGTTATTAATTTCATAGACATCATTCCTTCCCTTATCAAAACTTACTTTTTTGGTTTTGCTATAGGGATTTTGAGTTGTTACCGGGGTTATTACACCAACAAAGGAGCCGAAGGGGTTGGAGCAGCAACAAATTCGGCGGTAGTTCTATCCTCGCTTTCTATTTTTATTCTGGATTTACTGGCCGTGCAGATAACTGAAATTATTAGTTAACCATGAGGGAGAAAGTTATTGAAATATCTGATCTTACTGTACGTTTTGGAGAAAAAATAATTTTTAACCGCTTCTCCATGGAACTTTACAGAGGAGAAACTCTTGTCATTCTCGGACGCTCGGGCGCCGGCAAATCGGTATTGCTCAAATGCATAACCAATCTTCTTTCTCCTGATTCGGGTATTGTCAAGATTTTCGGACAAAATATTTTAGATTTGAAAGAAGATGAACTCAACAAACTCAGAAGTCATATGGGATTTCTTTTTCAAAACGGCGCACTTTATGATTCGATGTCTCTTTATGAAAACCTGCTTTTTCCTTTAAAACGAAATAAATTCATCAAAGATCTGGATAAAAAAGAGGTTACCGAGAGAGCACTTCAGAGCGTAGGCTTATCAGAAGCCAGGGATAAAATGCCTTCAGAATTATCCGGAGGAATGAGAAAAAGAGCCGGCTTAGCAAGAACACTTGTTATGGAACCGGAGATCATTTTATATGATGAGCCCACCACCGGCCTGGATCCGTTTACCTCCACTGAGATCAGTCAACTGATTGTATCCGTTCAGAAGAGTCACTGCAGTTCTAACATTGTTGTTACGCACGACATGAAATGTGCCGAAATTGTAGCAGACCGAATTATTGTTATTGATCAGGGTGAAAATATTGCAGAAGGAAGCTATAAAGTACTAGAGAAAAGTGAGGATGAAAGAGTCGCTCATTTCTTTCAATAATTAAAATCAATCATTGTGGCAACAAAAAGTAAATATTATCGGAGAGTTGGGATATTGGTAACAGTATCAATTGCAATATTTATTGCAGCCATTATTACGGTTGGAAGAGAACAGAATCTTTTCAAGGATACCCTAAGGATCACTACCGTTTTTAAGGATGTAAAAGGATTAAAAGTTGGAAATGATGTTCGGTTTACAGGCATTGATGTAGGATCAATTGTAAATCTGGTTATCATTTCCGATACCACCGTTGAAGTTCAGATGTCCATAAATCAGAATGTATCGAATTTTATCAAGAAGAATTCTGTTGCTTCCATCGGTAATGAAGGTCTGATGGGGAATAAGATCCTTATTATTCTGCCGGGAACTTCTGATTCTCCGTCAATTGAAGCGGGAGACCAGCTGCAGTCTATCGAACCGGTTGAAATCGATGACATCATGAAGGAGATTAAAGTATCTTCCGAGAGAATCAGTGTAGTATCAGAGAATTTGATTGGAATCACCGAGAAAATTAACCGTGGAGATGGCATATTCGGGAAAATTTTCACCGATACAACCTTCACAAAAAACCTTGATAAAACCAGTCAGAACATTACCCGCATAACCGCAAATCTCATTGATGTAACTCAAAAGTTGAATCAGGGATCAGGAATTATGGGAAAACTTTTTACGGACACCATTTTTTCCGCACAATTGGATTCAACAAATGCCGGCTTAAATCAGATTTCTAATAATCTTGTAACCATCACCGATAAAATTAATCAGGGCGAAGGAATTTTCGGAAGGTTATTCACAGACACAACCCTGACAAACAATCTGTTTCTTAGTAGCAAAAATCTGGAAGAAACAACCTCAAACCTCTACAGGTTGACCGAAAAAATGAATCAGGAAGGTAATGCAATCTCTGTACTGGTTGCAGATTCAACTTTCGCAGATTCGTTGGAGCTGTTTATGAACCGGTTGAACACTGCGGTAAAAGAAGCTGCCGGTGCAGCTGAATCGATTCAAAGAAGTGGGCTTATCCGACTTTTCTCAAAGGATAAAGAGAAAGAAGAGGAAAATCAGAAAAAGAAAGCCCGTAAGGAAGAAGATTAAGGAATACGCTTAATTTGTTTTCACCACTTTGTAAATTTTTGTCTCTTCATCAAAACGCAGGTGAACAAAATAAACATCTGGCCCCAATCGATTCAAATTTATTGTGGCCTGTTGTCGACAGGATAATTTACTTCCCACTCTCATCCCTTTGCTGTCATAAATATAAATATCAAATAAATCGTTGCCTTTTACTGCTATATTTACAACATCCCGGGTCAATGTAGGCCAGATGTTTATTCCTTCAGGGAAATCAGCGATTTCGGGGTCTACAAATACATAAACAGGTTTACTGACGTCTGAGCCGCAGATTCCGCTTACTTGTACTTCATATATCCCAATAGAATTGGCATCAATATTTTCAATGATTAACTCATCGCCAATGATACCGGGAATTGGTACTTCATCTTTAAACCAGGTATAATCAAGTTCATTTCCTGTAGCTTCAATAGATATTTCAATATCATTGCCGTTTATCAGTGTCAGATCATCATCCGGGGATTGAAATGTGATTTCCGTCAGCGCCAGGATATTTACATCAATGGGGTCTGAAACTGCAGAACCACATTTCCCGAAGACCTCGCTATAGTAAACCGCACCTGTCTCTTCATCAGCAAGGGGTATTCTCAGTGTGGGTTCATTACTGTTTTTAATCGGTTCACCATCTTTAAACCAGTTATAGGTCAATCCAGTACCTTCTGCCTGAATGTCAAGCTTAAGCGGAGTATTGAAACAAACTGCAGTATCCTGAGACTGAATAAGAATACGAGTTAGCGGAGAAGTTAAGACTCTTTGTCCGGCCCAGTTTGTATAGCCTTCGGCGGTCAGCGCTCTGGCGCTAACATAGGCTTCACCCGTAAAATCCTCATTCCAGAGTACTTCGGCTATATTTTCATTAGTTGTAAGTGTAGCAGCGCTCTCCGGTTCAATTTTCCACTCATAGGAGATGGCACTCTGCAAAGTATCGGCAATATATTGAATATCTGAAGGCCCTAATCCTGTATTCTCACAGCGAAAATCCTCTCCCACAGGTCGAACAGATCGGAATTCCCCCTTTCCTATCCCGGTGTTTTTTCTCAACCAATCCAGAAATTCTGATATTCTCACATATCCTCCAATGGTGTTACAGCCTGAACTTCCCCAGCTTATAATTCCTGCAAGTTTATATTCATTGCCGGATTGAACGATCAGGGGTCCGCCACTATCGCCACTGCAAGCATCACCTCCCCCATCTATGTAGCCTGCCATCAACACATTTTCCGGTAGAGGTCCCCAAACCACCCGTGCCAATTGGTCAGTGACAATGGGCAGATCAAGTTTTTGTAAAGCATCAGGGAATCTCAAAGGATCGACATTGGTTAACCCCCATCCGGTTATAATAGCCCGTGCTCCGGGATCCGTTAATCCCTGATCAACTTCCTCCTCTGTTATCAGGTTTATTGGACGGGCAAATTCATGTTCAATTACCTCGGATGTTCTGAGCAATGCAAGATCATTTCCAAAATTATCAGGTTGGTAATCTTCATGGACCACTGTATAGGAAATATCATACCGGACACCGCCAGGATCCTCACGAAAAGGCCTGTTTGCCCCGGCAAGAAAAGCAATATTCTCATCCGGTATTCGATTATTATCTTCATCAAAAAGACAATGAGCTGCAGTCACAACCCACTTATCTGCAATTATACTCCCCCCACAAATAAAATCGCCTGCGCTTATGATTACCTGCCAGGGGTAATCCCTTATGGAAGTCGTTGTTCCCCCAACAATTCTTAGCCGAGGTTTCTCAATCCCGGTAAAAAAGGACCAGGACTGATCTCCGGAATCAATTCCCGAATGAATGATTAAAACCGGTATTTCATTTATATAAAGACTAATGAATGGAGTATCTCTGTCCTTCGAAGCATCCCACTGATAATTGCTCAACTGAAGGTAAAACTTCTCATCGTATTCCAGGTAAAGCCATAGGGTATCCTGGCCTTTAGCCATAGAATTACTCACAATTGGGTTTAGATCTGTATCCGAAATGCTAATACCGGCCTGCGTATCGGGAAAATGATTTATCAGCATCACTTCTGCACTCTGGCCCTTAAGAGAGAAAGAAAAACTGAGCAGGGCAGCCAAAAGCACAAGCTCCAGGGGAATATATTTTGGTAATTTTTTCAATTTTGTTTTGTTTTGATATCCATTTTTCATAAAGTCTGTAAAGCTAATTAAATTTGCCCTTATGAAGCCAAAAGTTACCGTCATCCTTCCTTTCTACAATGCCGGCAACACCCTGTCCAGGGCAATGGAAAGCATATCCTTACAGAGCTATGAGAATTTTGAATGCATCTTAATAAACAACAATGCAAAAGATGAATGTTCAAAATTAGCGAAAAAATTCTGCAAACAAGATCTCCGTTTCAAATTGATTTACGAGGAAAAACAGGGGGTTGTTTTTGCTTCAAATAAAGGAAGTGCAGTTGCCAGGGGAGATTTTGTTTGCCGTATGGATGCAGATGACGAGCTCACCCCGGAAAGCCTTGACCAAAGGGTGCGATACCTGATTTCACACCCGGAGTGTGATGTCGTTGGCGGACTCGCCGAATATATTCCTCATCATCAAAATACAGCAGGTTTTTGTCGTTATGTGAAATGGAGCAATTCGATCAGGTCTTATCAAAACATTTTATTGAATCGTTTTGCAGAATCACCCATCATTAATCCAACTGCCATGTGGAGAAAGGAGGTTGCCCAACAGTATGGGATGTACAGAAATGGGAATTTTCCTGAAGACTATGAATTATGGTTGCGATGGCTTGAAGCCGGAGTTATAATTCAAAAACTTGACACCATGGTACTTCGATGGTACGATTCTGATGAACGTCTTACCAGAACGAATAAGTGCTATACTGAAACTGCTTTTTTCAAAATAAAAGCCAAATATCTGGCAAAATATTTAGACCGGGAAAAGAAAAATACTGAAGTCTGGATATGGGGGGCAAGCAGGAGGTCCAGAAGATGGTCCAGATATTTGAAGGATGAAGGAGTAGAAATAGCCGCTTATATAGATATACACAAAAAAAGAAAAAAAGAAGATCTACCCATTGTTTATTATAAAGACATACCCCCTCCGGGAGACATCTTCATTCTGGTATACATCCGCCATCTTACGCAAAAAAAAGAAATTGCCGGGTTTCTTGCTTTGAGAGGATTTACAGAGGGGCAGGATTTTCTTTTTGCGGGCTGAATTACATTCAGGCCCTGAAGGGTTTTCGAAAGCCTCAGAGCCTGAGTGCTGTTTATTCATTTTCATCTTCATTTCATCATTTTAACTTCTTATGATTCACTTAATTTTATTTATTTTGTATACGATTATTTATCAATCCAAAGAAGTTGAGACTTAAGAAAATTATTTCAGGCGGACAGACGGGAGTAGATCGAGCGGCTCTCGAGGTTGCCATAAAGCATAATCTACCTCACGGGGGATGGTGTCCTCCGGGACGTGAAGCAGAAGACGGTCCTATTCCTGATCAATTCAATCTCACAGAAGCCCCAAAAGAAAGGAGCGACATAGCTCCTGATATTCCACGCTCACTACGAACAGAAATGAATGTCCGTTATTCAGATGGTACATTTATCCTGACCCCTCAAAAAACTTTTGATGATCCTGGTACCAATTGGACCCTGAGGATAGCTGCATTAAGCAGAAAGCCTATTCTAGTTTTACATCCCGAGGATAAAGACAGTACATTTAAAGCCCTGGCCTGGATAAAATTACATAAAATAGAGATCCTAAATGTTGCGGGACCCGCAGAAAGTAATCTGCCCGGAATTCATAAAATAGCCTATTCCTTTTTGGATGAATTCTTAACAAGCCTTAAAAAAATCGAATGAATCCAGACAAAATAGCTTTGAAATAGTATAAAATATTATATTTATATAAAAAAACTTATACCAGTATACTAGAGGAGAAATTTTCCTTTAAAGAGAAAAGTATTTTTAATCCATAACACAAGTCCTTAATTTAATTTTTAACATCATGAAGCAAAAAACCCTTATTTTTATTTTATCCGTATTTTTCCTGAGTGCTGTAAACCTTACTGCACAGGATCTTGAAGAGATACTTAATGCTCATTTTGACGTAATTGGCATGGAAGAGGTATTGGAAGCCAAAACGATCATTGCCAAAGGAAAAGCCGTTCAAATGGGAACAGAATTCCCCATGACTCTTTATCAAAAAAGACCAAACAAAGTAAGAATGGAAGCTGAAATCCAGGGAACAAACTTTGTACAGGCATATGATGGTGAGAACGGCTGGACCATCATGCCCTGGACAGGAAGTCAGGAACCCCAGGATATGTCAGAAGATCAGCTGAAATCCGTGAAACAGATGGGAGACATAGACGGAGATCTCTATAATTGGGAAGAAAAAGGGCATAAGCTCAGTTATGAAGGAGAAGATGAAATGGAAGGTACCCCGGTCTATAAATTAAATCTTGAAAAAGAAGATGGGGATGTTTTCAAATATTACCTTGATGCTGATAATTATGTTATTCTTCGTGTGGATGCAAAAGTTAATGTTCAGGGCACTGAAGTTGAAGCCTCTTCTTACTATTCGAATTTCAAACCTGTCCAGAGTATGATCCTGCCTCACAGCATTGAATCAAGAGTCGATGATCAGCTGCAATCCCAGATCGTAATTGATTCCTATGAAATTAATTCAGAAATTAATGATTCAATGTTCGAGAAACCCGCAGAAAAAGAAGAGTAAAAAAAAGGTTAAACTTATGAAAAGAAAGCATTATTCACTTCTGTTCATTCTGGCTCTTGTTGGTATATCCTCAGCCATGGCCCAACGGGCGGTAAAAGTTAATTCTAACACCTTTGGAGAAATAAGAGCCAGACACATTGGTCCTGCGACAATGAGCGGAAGAATATCTGCACTGGATGCCCTGCATGAAGATCCTCGTATCTTATATGTAGGTTCAGCAAGTGGTGGAGTCTGGAAATCAGAAAACGGAGGGGTGAAATTTGAACCCGTTTTTGATGATCATACCATGTCTATTGGGGCTATTGCCATAGTGCAGAACCATCCTGACACGGTTTATGTCGGTACGGGTGAAAGCTGGGTGAGAAATTCCGTTTCAGTTGGAACTGGAATGTACAAAACCACTAATGGTGGAGAAAGCTGGGAAGCGATCGGTCTGGATAGTACAGAAAGGATCTCCAGGATTGTCATTCAGCCCGGGAACCCTGACATTGTATTTGCAGCGGCCCAGGGGCACCTGTGGAATCCCAACCGGGAAAGAGGTGTTTTCCGGAGCAAAGATGGCGGAAAGAGCTGGGAAAAGGTGCTTTATATCGATGAAAATACCGGGTGTTCAGATATTACCATCAATCCCGACAACCCGGATATACTTTTTGCCGGAATGTGGGAACACAGACGAAGTCCTTACTTTTTTAACTCCGGGGGTCCTGGAAGTGGACTTTATATGTCCAAAGACGGAGGAAATAGCTGGGAAGAACTAAAGAAGGGCTTACCGGAGTCTGAAATGGGAAGAATCGCAGTTGCCGTTTCACCCGTAAATACAGATAGGGTATATGCCTTAATAGAAGCTGATAACGAGGAAGGTGGCCTTTTCCGGTCTGATGATAATGGCAGCAACTGGGAAAGGGTAAATAAAACCCAGGCAGTTACCGAACGACCCTTTTATTTTCATCAGATCTATCCCGATCCGGTTGACACAATGCGTGTCTATAAACCCGGGTTTAATCTCAATGTGAGCGATAACGGAGGAAAAAGCATTCGTATTGCCTATGTCGGAGGTGGTAATGTCCATGTTGATCACCATGCATTATGGATCAGTGAAAAGGATAATAATCTCCTGTATCTCGGCACAGACGGCGGTGTATATAAATCCATCGATAAGGGAAAAACCTGGTCAATGTTCAGAAATCTCCCCGTCTCTCAGTTCTATCGTGTGAGTGTGGATATGGAGAAACCCTACAATATTTATGGTGGATTGCAGGATAATGGATCATGGAGCGGACCCAGTAAAAATCCCGGAGGGATTGAGAATTCTGATTGGAAAAATATAGGATTCGGTGACGGGTTTTATGTTTTTGCAGACATAAAGGATCCGAACATTCTTTACTGGCAATGGCAGGGAGGAAACTTTGTCAGATATTATAAAAATACGGGAGAGGTTAAGGAAATCAGGCCTTATGCAGATGAAGAAACCGTTGATCTCCGCTGGAACTGGAATTCATCCATACACATGAGTCCGACTACCAATGCAATGTATGTCGGAGCCCAGTATCTGTTCAAATCAACTGATCGCGGTGATAACTGGAAACGGATCTCCCCGGATCTAACTACAGATGACCCCAAACGTCAGAATCAGGAAAAGACCGGCGGTATTACCATCGATAATTCAACCGCTGAAAACAATGCAACGATTTATGCCATAGCTGAAAGCCCGCTTAATCCTGATCTGATATGGGTAGGCACAGATGATGGTTATTTACAACTTACCAGAGACGGTGGTAAAAACTGGAGCAATGTAACAGCCAATATTCCTGACCTTCCGGAGGGTAACTGGGTATCGAGTGTTGAGCCTTCTCGTTTCGATGAAGCCACGGTATTTGTCACCTTTGATAATCACCGTACCGGGGATATGAAACCTTATGTTTACGTGTCGGAAGATTATGGTGAAAGTTTCGTATCGCTGGTGGACGAAAATATCGAAGGATACTGTTTCAGGATACTGCAGGACCTTGAGAAACCTGAACTTCTTTTTCTGGGTACGGAATTCGGACTGTTTGCCTCGATAGATAAAGGAAAAAACTGGTCAAGATTCACCGGTAACATTCCCAGGGTAGCCATCCATGAAATGGTTATTCATCCCCGTGAACATGATTTGGTGCTGGGTACACATGGCAGGGGGATCCTGATTATTGATGATCTTACGCCATTACGTGCACTCAGCGAGGAAATACTGGAAGAGGATCTTTATTTTCTGCCTTCTCGTCCCTATTATATCAGCAGTATGGGGGGACAACAAACTTTCAAAGGGGATGATGAATTTAACGGCAGAAATCCTGCCGATGCCGTTTACATTACCTATTACCTGAAAAAGCGGCACATTTTCGGTGATATGTATATGGAAATCTACAATCCAGAAGGTGAAAAAGTGGCCGAAATCCCCGCTGGAAAAAGAAAAGGTATTAACAGGGAAGCCTGGACACCTCGTGAGAAGCCACCGAAGGTACCGGTCTCTAACACCCTGGTTGGTGGTGCATTTTTCGGTCCAACTTACCTTCCAGGCGATTACACTGTAAAGATCATTAAAGGAGAAGATGAATATGAAGGGAAGGTAAGCCTGAAATTTGACCCCGATCTCCCTCATAGTGAAGAAGATCGTAAACTTCAGCTTGTTACTCTCAGAAAAGCCTATCAAATGCTTGAAGATCTGGCATTTGTTGATGCAAAAGTGAATGGTATCATGACAGATGTAAGAGAGATCTCAACCAATGATGAGACCAGAGCTTCCATTCAGAAGAAACTTAATGCCTATGCTGACCGACTTGAGCAATTAAGAAAGGAAATTGTTGCGACCAAAATGGGAGGGATTACCGGAGAGGAAAAGTTACGTGAGAATATTGCTAATATTTACGGAGCTGTTATGAGGTATTATGGCAAGCCTACTCAATCACAGATGGACAGACTTGACATTCTGGAGGCAGAACTCGATAAAAAAGCCTTTGAGGCGGATCTTTTAGTTGAAGAACTGGAAAGCATAAACAAACTTGTGGCTAAAACTGGTAATGATCCCATACAGGTAATTACCCTGAAAGAATTTAAGAAAGAATAAGGTTACCGGGAATAATTAAAAAAGCGCCCTCATTTCCCGGGCGCTTTTTAAATTAAAGATGAACCATAAGCCAGGTTCTGTATTAGCCGGAGCTAATTCCTGTCATTTATCTGTGCGACCTACCCTCCGGCATCGGTCGGGCAGCCCTCAAGCGCCGGTTTGCTTGGTCTTGCAACCTTCGAGGCAGGCGGCCAGGCATTTCACCATGCCTGCCGGTCAGCTCTTACCTCAACTTCTCACCCTTTCCCCTCCAAAAGCAAAGTTGATTATTTGGAATTGGTTCGTACTTTAGCAAACAACACCAA
>CAZQOV010000074.1:0-14899 GCA_964595055.1 uncultured Bacteroidaceae bacterium
GTTACCCGTGAGAATGCCACCATCAGAGCAAGAGAGAAGTTTCTCACCCCCTGTTTGGCAATGAAGATCATTACAGGTCAAAGATTTTTTTCTGCCAAACGAGGGGATTCGAAATGACAGGCGATTTTTTGGTAGTGGAGCGAGGGGTGCTTCATTGAAGGATTATTTTTCATCGGAAGAATGGGTTCTAATTAAATATTTCTACGGTGAACAGTGAGAGGTAAACTGTAATCAGTTTAGCTGTTTATATGGATTAGGATAATTAAAAAAAATCGAGCATGAACATGGCAGACCCGGGTCAGGTCCTTCCCTCGAAATGCTCCGCTGCGCTCCGCGTTTCTCAGTACTGATGACATCTTTTTATAACAAAAAGATATACAAAAACTTAAATAATTCTTTTTGGGTAGAACGGAGGCAGGAGAGGAAAGAGCTGACCCGGGAAGAACAGTGTGAGTGCAAGTGTGAAAGCGAGATTACCTCAAGGGATAATGATTCAAACCCAAGGAGGGGATTCGATGACATGGTAACACGATATATTGGAGAATTGGCATTCTGATTGTGTTTATTAAATTAAGTAAGTTTCTCGAATTTTATTAATTTAGTGTGGTAATGTAACTCACTCTGATGGCCTGTGAAATTTGAGTGGAAAAATAGGCTTTGATAAGGATATTTCTCAGTTACCTGCATTAGCAAAATATAAGCTTTCAGTGTTGAACAATAATAATCCCCCGTTCATTAATAAAATTCGTATATTTACTAAAATATTCGGAAGATGATAGATTACAAACACATAATTACCATCGAACCAGGAAAACGTGGGGGTAAACCATGCATCAGAGGAATGCGAATAACTGTTGCTGATATACTTGGCTGGTTAGCTAATGGGATGACAATTCAAGATATACTGGCTGATTTTGATGAATTGACCGAAACAGACATATATGCTGCCTTAAGCTTTGCTGCTGATAGAGAAAACAAAATTTATCAGATTGCCATATGAGATTTTTGTTTGATCAAAATATCTCACATCGAATATTAAAATTAATTCCTAAAGAATATTCTGGATCAACTACTATTAAAAACGAAGGACTAATAAATGCCTCTGATAGAGAAATATGGGAATTTGCAAAAACTAAGGAATACATTATAGTAACGCAAGACTCTGATTTCAATGATTTGAATTCTTTATATGGGTTTCCACCAAAGATAATTTGGATACGAACCGGAAATATGAAAACACAATCAATTGTAAATATTCTAATTGATTATTCGGATGAGATTCACAAATTCATCAATGACAACCAATATGGGTGTTTTGAAATATTTAGATTAAGGTAAACGAACATCTGCACAACAGACCGCATCCGTAAGTACTCCTCTCAAATGCCAGCATCCCTGATGCTTCCTTTCAAAACTGAAATAGATGAAGATTAATTCAAACTATAGGTCACAGGCTTTTTAAGCATCTCAAAAACATATTTCGACAACCATTCCGGTGCAGATTCAAAAACAGGATACAGAAACTTTTGCCTTTCGGGATGCCATGTATATTTTACAATCTCTATGTTTCGGTTGTATTCAGCATAATACTCTCCCCACACTGTTCTTTCCGGATCCAGCCCAAAGCGGTATAAAATTGCCGTAGCCACTTTTTCCGATATACTGCTAACAGATACACCATCACCGGTATTCCGCATTAGCACAAAATTTTTTCCATCAGGCAAACTGATAATGGAAACATATACCCTGGATATATTCGTGCCATAAGCCCTATGCTGGTATTCAAAGGAAAAATGCTTTTTAAAATTATTCACTCTCTGTTTCTTCTGTGTCATACCGAAACCATTACTCATTACTTATTACTGTTCACTAACTTCTTTTTACCGATTACTGTTCACCCTTCTCCTCCCCAGGAATCTCAATCCCATACCTCTCCATCTTGCTCTTCAGCGTATTAATCACCCAGCCAATCGCCAATGCTGTCTGCCGTTGATTGTAATGCTTCATCTTCAGCACCTTCTCGATATGCCGTTTTTCCACATCCTCGATTTTTAGTGAAATGCTTTCGTCAGGATCTGTGATGTGGGCCGGGAGATCGGACAACTCGATTTTTTCATCACAAAATACGTACAATTTTTCTGTGAGGTTTTCCAGCTCACGGATATTCCCGGGAAAGGGATAGTTTTTGATGGCCTGGATTACTTCTTTGGAGGGCTTGAGGCGATTTGCCTTTCCGAGCTTTTTCTGCTTCAGATCCAAAAAGTGTTCAAACAGCTCATCCACCTCATCGGGTCCGCACTCCGTTAGCGAGGGTACATAAATATCCACCACTGCAAGGCGGTAGTACAGATCCCACCGGAACTTTCCATCTTCACATCGCTTTTTAAGATCACGGTTGGTTGCGGCAATGATCCTTACATCGATCTTCTTTTCTTCATGTCCACCTACAGGTATAAAGCTGCCCTCCTGTAGCACCCGCAATAATGATTGCTGCATGTAGGCCGAGACATCCCCGATTTCATCCAGAAAGAGCGTCCCTTTATCCAGCTCATCAAAGATCCCGGGCGTGTCTTTCTCTGCACCGGTGAAAGCGCCCTTTTTATATCCGAATAACCGGGATTCGAGCAGTTGATCGGAAATGGCTGAGCAGTTTACTGCAAGGTATTTTTCATCTTTCCTGGGAGAATTTTCATGGATATATTTTGCCAGGTTCTCCTTCCCGCTTCCGCTTGCCCCGTTTATAAGGCATGTCACCTTATCGGTCTGGGCAATTTTGTAGGCCCTGTCATATACTTTCCGGATTGTTTCCGTATGGTAAATATCCTCAGGAAAGGAATCTCCCCTCCTCCCCTCTTCCGATTCTTCTCTCAGGACTGCAGAATAGGGGATATTACTTTTCTCAACCCCGATCTCGCTCATCTCAGGCTCACCAGACTTTGTGAATCTTCCTGATCGTGTTTGTATTAGCCGCGAATTCAATCCCATGCTGGTATGGCATATAAACCAGGATACCTGCATGATGGACGTTCCCGGGGAGAAAAAGATATCAACCTCATGTTCTCTGATCTTCATCAGCACATTTTCCACTTTCGGTTTAATCTCGGTAAGACTGATGGGATCGATAATGTTTACCTCAACCAGTTCGACCGCATGATCTTTGAAGTCTTTCTTTATTGCGGTGTGCAACATTCCGGCCAAAATTTTATCCTGTGGGGTATGAAGTATCAGGTGTCTGTCATGTTTAAAGAAATGCTGATGAAACTGGTAGTTGGGGCTGGATTTTTTGTTTACCTCAGTCCCCTGTCCTTCTATCTGTATAAAGTCATTGTTTTTGGCCAGCCAGCCGATGAGCATTTTGGTCATATATCAATTTTTGATATAAAAATATAAATTTTATAATACATATTAAATATTTTTTTCCGGTTTATTAGCTGATTGGGTCAATTAATTTATATGAAACAGGTACTTGTGAGGGCATTACTTGCCTCAACGGAGGTACCTGGATTAATGATGGATGTGATTGCTCACCGGTTAGTCAGAGCGATTTTAAATGATAAATCCTACAAAAAAAGTATTTTATCCTGGGGACAAAAATATCCGAATGAGAGTTATGGAAGCCGTTTCAGGGAATTCCTGTTTTCGGATAATCCGCAACCCTACAATAGCTTTGGAAATGGTTCAGCCATGCGGGTAAGTCCTGTAGGCTGGGCATTTGATTCTGAGGCTGAGGTGCTTGAGCATGCTAAGCTTTCTGCTGAAGTATCCCACAATCATCCGGAAGGGATCAAAGGAGCGCAGGCAGTTGCCCTTACCATATTTATGGGAAGAAAAGGAGCCACAAAAGATGAGCTTCGGGAAAGAATAAGCAAGGATTTCGGCTACGATCTTCGCCGGGTGCTTGATGAGATACGTCCCACCTACACCTTCGACGAAACCTGTCAGCGAACCGTACCGGAAGCGATCATTTCCTTCCTGGAATCCAACGGTTTTGAAGACGCCATACGCAATGCCATCTCCCTGGGAGGAGATGCCGATACGCTGGCGGCCATTACAGGTTCAATTGCAGAGGCGTATTATGGTGAAATTCCCGGAAACTTACTGGCTGCCAGCTTTGAGTTTCTGGATGTGGAAATGATTGAGGTCATCGAAAAGTTTTTAAAAAAGTTTGGCGGATAGGTTTTCTCCAAAACGAATGTATTTTAGTAAAATGCCCTGACGTCCAATGCAAAAGCACTTTTCATCAGGGCTCATCCGAAAATAAATACTAATTTAACCGTAAAACTAAAAATCAAAGCCAGTGTGTATGCCCAGGGTAAAATGACTATCGTCCGGTCCCAATCCATATTCGACCGTTGGCCCCAACCCTATTTTCCCCCATTGAAATTCATAGGCCATCTCAAAATGCAGACCGGGTTCAGGATCTTCGTCAGGAATAAAACTGATGCCCGGAGCTGCTGCAATATGTAATTCTCTCCATGCATTGTATTCTATGCCAATACCAATGGTAGAATGCTGGTGATCTTTATGCATTAAACGTTCATATCCCATTGTTACGGCAAAAGGGCTGGTATGGGTGAAACTCCGGGAATAATGAAGGTGCCAGACCGGGGCAAGACCATTTTCACTGATGACTCTGGAAGCACCCGCTCCCAGACCCAAACTATTTCGCTTAATCTCATTTTCCCGGGCTGCTTCATGAAAATACCCTTCTTCCGGACTTTTGCCATTCAAACCAGTCGACGTAATTTGCTGGGCGGTAAATGAAAAGGAGAACAAAAACATAATCTTAAGTACCCGCGTACTTCTGAATAAATAAGTAATCATAAGAAATAAATCTATTGTTAAACATGAAAAATTACCAAAGACTTTCAAGAATGAAAAAAACGATATCCAACAGGGTTTCATGAATCAATCCGCTTTTAGCAATAAAGCCAGGCATCTGCCTGCCGTTTCGAAATTTAAAACCGTGTTCAATTATATGACACGGGAAGTAAAAATAACTTGCGGACAGAGAGAAAATATTTATGAAATAAAAGTACCGGGATGAATTTTCTCCCTGATATTATTCTACCAGTTGGTGCATTTCCAAAATTTTTGTATTAACTTAGCCTTAATACCCCTAAAAGAACCCTATGACCCATTACCTTAAAGAAGAACTGTACGAGCTCATAAAGAAAGACGAGCGAATTTTTGAATTTATACAGGAAGGCTCGCTGGATGGGCTTTGGTACTGGGATCTGGAAAAACCGGAAAATGAGTGGATGAATGCAAAATTCTGGGAGGTTTTGGGATATAATCCGAATGAAATGCCTCACAAATCCACTGTATGGCAAGGCATAATTCATAAGGAGGATTTGAAGCAGGTGGTTGATAATTTCAATAAACACCTTGAAAATCCTGATCATCCCTACGATCAGATTGTGCGTTTCAAGCATAAAAATAAATCAATTGTATGGATACGATGCAGGGGAATAGCCATAAGGGATGAAAAGGGAAAACCGCTAAGAATGCTGGGAGCCCATCAGGACATTACTGCTCTTAAACAAACGGAGAAGCAGCTTCAGCGAGAGAAAGAGCTTGCTTCACAAAGAGAGGCAAAGTACCGGGCTATGTATGAAAACGCGCCCCTCGCTTTTCAATCACTCGATAGTGAAGGGAACATCATAGATGTTAATCCGCAATGGCAAAAAATATTAGGATACACAAGAGAGGAAGTAGTGGGGAAATGGTTCGGTGATTTTTTGCACCCTGATTCTAAGGAAGCTTTCAGGAAAAGATTTCCAATATTCAAAAAAGAAGGGATTGTAAGCAATGTGGAATTCAAAATTAACCCCAAAAATGGAGCCCCGATTTATGTTTCCTTTGAAGGAAGTGCCGGGCTTGATGAGCAGGGTGAATTCCAACAGACTTATTGCACCTTTAAAGATATTACAACCGAAAAAGAAGCCGAAAATAAAATAAAAGAAAGTGAGAATCTTTTTAAAGTTATATTTGAGCAATCAGCTACCGGGATTTCACAAGTATCCAGGGAAGGTAAATTCTTACAGGTGAACCGGCGCTTCTGTGAAATTGTGGGATATACAGAAGAAGAACTGTTATCGATGAAACACACCCAGCTTACCCATCCGGATGATCTTCATCTGGAAGAAAAGCATTTTGAAAAGATACTGAAAAATGAGGCTGATAATTTCACCATTGAGAAAAGATACATACATAAAAACAAAAGTCATATCTGGATTCGCCTGTTTTCAAATGTGGTGCGAAAGCCAGATGGTGAGGTAGATTATGCAATTGGAAATATCGTGGATATTACCCATCAAAAAAAGGTGCAAAAGGAATTATTAAAAAGTGAATCACGCTACAAACAACTTGTCGAAACAGCTTCCGATGCTATCTATCTAATGGATGAAGAAGGCTACATTATTGATACCAACCAGATAGCAACCCAGATACTTAAAAAAAAGAAGGATGAAATTATCGGAAGTAAAATAAATACCGTTGATCCCAATTATCCACCTGAGGCCTTTATTGAGTTCTGGAAAACGGTACCCTTTGGGGAACAAAGAATATTTGAAACCACGCATATTACAAAACACGGGAAACTGATCCCCATAGAAATAAGTGGTAAGAAATTTAAAATTGGAAAAAGCATCTATTACTTTGGGGTTGCCAGAGACATTACAGAAAGAAAAAAAGCGACTGCTGCGCTTGCCGAAAGTGAGGAAAAATTTCGGGGAATATTTGTTCATGCAAATATAGGGATTGCCCTATCCAATAAAAATGGAGATCTGATAAACGTAAATGAAGAATTTATTCAAATGTTGGGGTACAGCAGGGAGGAGTTTCGCAGTTTCAATTATACCGATCTTTCAGCCCCCGGACAAAACCAAAAGGAAATCTCATTGGTTCAGCAAATATTAGAAGGCACGATTGATCACTACCGTATTGAAAAAAAACTCAGGAAAAAAGATGGACATTTTTTATGGCTCGATATTTCTGTGACGGGCAGAAGAGATGCAGATGGAAATGTTGATATGTTCATTGCCATGGCCATGAACATAACGGAAAGAAAGAAAGCAGAACAGGAACTGATTGCTGCCAAGGAAAAAGCCGAAGAATCAAACCGGCTGAAAACCGAGTTTCTGAATAATATGTCTCATGAAATCCGGACACCGATGAACGGGATTATCGGTTTTTCTGAATTGCTGGATAAACAGGATATCAGTCATGAAAAGCGGAAATATTACGCAAAGATTGTGCAAAACAGCAGCAATCAGTTATTGCGGATTATTGATGATATCCTGGAAATATCAACGCTTGAAACCAAACAAATTACCCTGAATGAAGAAAGCTTTTGTTTGAATGATCTGCTAATGGATCTGTTTTCCGTATTTGATCTTAAATCGAGGGAAAGAAATGTTCCGATTTATTTAAAGAAGGGCTTGCATGATGGCGAAAGTCAGATTGTTACAGACAAGGTAAAGCTCAGTAAAGTATTGAGCAATTTGCTCGAAAACGCACTGAAGTTCACCCCGGAAGGCTTCATTGAGATGGGGTATTATATTCAGCAAAAAGATCTTGTTCTTTATGTAAAGGATACCGGTATAGGCATTTCCCCAGGGAATTACCAGACGATTTTTAACCGATTTTCACAGGAAGAAAAAGGAATATCAAAGAAGTTAGGAGGTTTAGGTCTGGGCTTATCCATTTCCAAAGAAAATGCACAGCTTCTGGGAGGGGATATAAGTCTTGAATCCAGAAAAGGCGTGGGTTCAACCTTTTATGTTACCATTCCCTACTCACCTGCTCCGGAAAAAGTGAAAAGTCAATTCACCAGCTCAGCTAAAAAAGAAAAAGCTTCCAGCGATGCTTATACCATCTTAATTGCAGAAGACGAAGAAATTAACTACCTTTTCATTGAAGCGCTTTTTGAAGACAAATCCAATCCCTCCTTTCACCTTATTCATGCGAAAAACGGAAAAGAAGCGGTAGATTTTTGCATAAAAAATCCAGAAATCAATCTGGTGTTGATGGACGTCAAAATGCCGGTTATGGGAGGTCATGAAGCCACCGAAATAATAAAAGCAAGATTTCCCCATTTGCCGGTTATAGCACAAACCGCATATTCAACCGAATCGAACAAAACATTGGCACTTAAGCATGGTTGTGATGACTTTATGTCGAAGCCCCTTGATAAGGACAGGTTGTTTGAACTGGTGCGGAGATATTTGGGGGTCAGAGAATAACCAGAAGGGTTGAACGGTAAAAAAGTGTGACACAGGATGAGCTGAAACTGCCAACTGTTACTGCCACCTACCTCCCCAGATCTCCATGTCCCTCACCGCATCCCGATAATCCGCCTCCTGCGCCCTGCCGTGCTGCAGATTTAGAGAAAATGAATCATAAGGCGTGAATTCCAGGGGGTGTACTTCCCAGATTTTTGTGGCTGCTCCCTTTTCAGCCTGGATGTACCTTCTTTTTTCGATCTCCTTTTCGGTGATATACCAGCCCTGATCGGTGATCATGTGAAGAATGCCATGATGGACGCGATTGTTGGCAGAAATATCAAATACCTCCAGGTCGGCTGCCCATGTTATAAATAACCAGGAAGATGCCCCATTCTCAAAGTCGATCTTCATGAACTCGGTATCATTGCAATTCAGTGACTGAAACTAATATGTGAGATGGATATTTACATTTCTATCCGGAGGATCCATCAAGTAACGGGATTTTTTCAGGTTGTGGGACATAAGAACCATGAACTGGCCTTCAACTTTTTCGGAATCTTTAGCCCAGTCATTCCATGTGGGATAATGACACAGCAAGTCCTCCTTATAAAGAGCCAGCTTCCCTATCTCTCCTGATTTCAATATCTCCCTGATCTTCTCAGCAGAAGCATCGCCCGTTCTGTCATAAAAAACCGCACAATTCACCCTGTCATTGATTATCTGTTTGAGCTCTCTGCCTTCATCCAGGCTGGTTCCAAAAGGTGCGGAAGTGATGATATGTTTTCTGCGATCTACCGCCATCGTAAAAAGTTCCCTCCTGGAGCTGGGTGGAGTATAAATCATGACGATGCTGATTTCTTCATCCCCAAATATAACCTCTGTGGAATCAACCGACGCAGCTACCAACCTGTCCGCCATCTTCCGCCGCTTTTGCTGATCCGGATCATAGGTATATTTTACCTCGAAATACTTACTATTATAAATGGAATCAATCTCCCGGCGGAGATAATCCCCGCAACCGATAAGTCCTGCTTTTAATACTTCTTTTTTCATAATCATTATTCCGGATATGCATTAATTACCTCATCAATGAATCTTTCTCAGTTCTTTATGCTTTTTCACGTATTTATAACCACAAACACCCTAATAGGCTATATTTTCGGGGGTAAGGTCAATGATTTTTGATTTTCCCATGGACAAGGAATTTAAATGCTGAATATTTAGAGCTAAGGTATGAAAAAAGAGAATGTGATGGGCCAATGTGGTAAGATAATGCCTTCGATGGTGGTCAGACAGGTGAAGTGAGGAAAGGCTAAAGGCAATGATAGATCTAAAAAGGTGAAGGGTATAAATGCAAGGTATACAGAGAATAGGAAGGGAAAAATTATGGTATGGACTTATTTAATTTATTTTCATATATTTAGTACCCTAACTTTAACCTTAAAATACAGCCATATGAAAAAAAACATGGGTTCTGCAGATAGAATTATCAGAGTGATAATCGCTGCCGCTATTGCTGTTCTTTACTTTACTGATGTAATTACCGGTACATGGGGTATCATACTTCTTGTACTCGCAGGAATATTTCTTCTTACCAGTATATTCGGCACTTGTCCTCTCTACATGCCCTTCAGTGCGAGTACACACAGGAAAAGTGAAGGTGAGCCGGCAGAGGGCGGGGCTTAAAAAAGACCCTGGGAATAGACTATACCTGCCCGCCGATGAATAGGCCAGCTCTTCGGCAGGCTGGAATCATGGAGCATAGAAGCAAATTTAACGGATGAGAGTGGATGGATCGTTGAGCGGTGAAGGGTTCATGATGCAATAGCCAGGAATTTACAGAACTGCCAATGGCCAACTGAGAATGAATGGTGAGTGGTATCCCGCTTTTACAAGTTCATTAGCCTCCATTACCTCTTATCCTCACCCCACTGTCTTCGACAGATCATGCAACCAGCTCATCAATTCATACCTTGACTTTTCAAGGGTATCTACGCGATAGTGAAGTTGATTCATAAGGATGCTCAGCTTAAGATGAGTTTTTACGCGGGCCAGTAATTCTTCCTTCTGGAAGGGCTTGGTGATATAATCATTGCCCCCCAGGTTGAACCCCTTAACAATATCATCCACTTCGGTACGGGCGGTGATAAATAAGATCGGTATATCTTTTGTTTCGGGATCTTCTTTCAAAATCCTGCAGACTTCAAATCCATCATATTTTCCCGGCATCATGATATCAAGGAGAATAAGATCTATCGCCTCATTATGGATAACTTCAAGGGCATCTTCACCGGATCTTGCAAGAGCAATCCTGAAGCCCTGCTCATTGAGAATGGTACTAATCACTTCAAGATTTTTTGTATTGTCATCAACACATAAAATCGTAATATCCTGGTTCTTCATAGAATGATAATTTTAACAGGTGCCGGTCAATCAGAATTTCCTTTCAGTGTAAAATAAATTCCTGACAAAATATCCTGACAGGAATTCCGCCAAAACCGGTCGGATCAATCTCAAAAATAAAATAGCCTTCTCCTTCCCGGAATAGTCTGAAAGATATAATTTGATTTTCAGCTTACCTTATTAGATCTGCTTTTTTTACGTTTTTCAGGCAGCAGAGTTTAGAAATGCAGGATGAGAATTTGAATTCATTGACCAGGGTTTAAAAAACCTATTCCAACTGCCCTTTTTCAACAATAAAAGAATTGGAGTCCTTAACTCCAGTCATTAGGTTGAAAGGTCATTTTTTCATCGTGGCGGGTAAATCTAACCGGAATGTTGTACCCTTATCCACTTCAGAAGAAAAACTTATTTCTCCTCCATGCAACCTTACGGATTCCTTTACAATGCTCAAGCCAAGGCCATTGCCGTTGATTAAAGCTGTATTCGATGATCTGAAAAAGGGTAAAAAGATATGTTGCCTGTCTTCTTCCGGTATTCCGATTCCCCGGTCAGAAACCAGAATGCTGATTTTATTGTCCGCTTCGGTTACCTCCAGCTTAATTCCGGGCTTTCCTCCGGAGTATTTCACAGCATTAGACAATAAATTGTCGAGTGCTGAAGCAATCAAAGTCCTGTCAAGATTCAATATAATTTTCCTTTCTGGTGCACTGAACAGTATCTTTCCCTGGACTTCCTCCATTTCATTGTATTTATCAAGAACCTGGTCGCATAACCTTAACAAATCCGTTTCTTCCGGATTAAACTCAATCTTTCCGCTTTCAATTTTTGAAAGCTCAAGGATATTATCCACAATCTTCGAAAGATGTTTCAATTGTTGATGAATTTTCCTGAGTTTTTCCTCCTGTCTTTCTCCCGACAGCTTTTCCCTGTGATTGAGCAATGATTCTGAGGTCAGCAGCAGAGTAGCAAGGGGGGTGCGTAGTTCATGTGAAGCGGTGGAAACAAAACGGGATTTCATCTGGTTCAGCTCTTTTTCTTTTTTAAGGGATTCCCGCAACGATGTTTCAAGCTCCTTCCGGCGACTTATATCCATGGCGGAAAGAATAAAACCGGTAGCATCCCCTTTAGAATCAGAAATGGTAGTAACAGACAACACTACCGGTATTTCTTCAGCATTATTTCTTAAAAAACTCCATTCCTCTGATTTACCCTCCGAATATTCTGCTAATTTTCTGATTGTTTCATAATCTGCTTCTATATCTGATGCTGCATCTTTCTTTGCATAAATTGATCTCTCTTCGAGTTCATATGCCTTAAAAAGTTTTAAAACTGAACGTTTACCCATTACTTCTTCCGGATCATATCCCGTCAGTTTTCCGGCTTCGTTGTTAAATGTTCTGATGATCCCTTTCTTATCGGTCGTTATCAGTGCCATTCCTACATTATTGACAATGGCCTTATTCAGACTGGAAAGTCTGACAATATCATTGATCTGATCTTTGATCTTTTGTTCCAGTTCCCGGGAATACTCTTTATATTTCATGGCATAACTATATTGAACGAGGTAGAGATGGGTTTCTTTTGTAACTATAGGACAAATCTTAGAAAATATTTCAACATTTAAAACACCTGTCACTAATTTCATACTATTCCAAAATATCTTTCTACCCTTCGTGGAAGTTTTGTAACAAAAGATGAAAACCGGGCGTATTTCTGAACGTAATGTGAGGAAGATATGTGATTCTGAAGGATGCTTTCCAGCCGCTTGCATGTAAAATCATCAAAAAAAACCGAGAGACCGAAATGAGTAATAACAAAGGGATGAAGAAATCTGACACAAGTATGGGAAATGAGGGAATTATGCTTCAGGAGAAGCAGGACATGGATATTCTTTTTAATACGATTGAGGACTTCCTTTTCATACTGGACATTGAGGGCAGGATAATCCGGACAAATACCATTGTTTATGAAAGACTGGGATATTCTGAAGATGAATTGAAGGGGAAAAACATACTTGAATTACATCCATCTTCAAAACATGAAGAAACCCGGCAGGCACTCAAAAAAATATTAGCCGGAAAAATAAATTTATGCACCATCCCTCTGGAAACAAAAGAAGGTTTTGAGATCCCGGTAGAGACAAAAGTCACAAAGGGATTGTGGCAGAATAAAAAAGCCATTATCGGAATCAGCAGGGACATTTCAGACCGAAAGATGGCCGAGCGAAAACTCCGGGAACGGGAAGATTATTACCGTACGCTTGTAAAAAACATCCCGGATTCCCTCTTTGTTCTCGACAAAACAGGTACTTTTCTGGATTTTAAAGCAGAAGATAATGTGCTTTTTCTTAAGCCTGAACAATTTATCGGCAAGAAATATGATGAACTGTTGCCTCCTCATGTAGGGAAACGGTTTAAAAGGGCGATTTCCGATTCTTTTCGGAAGAAATCCACCGAAGAGATTGTTTATACGCTTTCAGTAAATAAAAACAAACGAAATTTCAATGCCCGGATTGTCCCTCTCGCAGAGGAGAAAGTATTTGTATTCATAAGAGATGTCACTGAACAAATGCAGGCAAGAAAAAAACTGCTTTCTCAGAGTAATCTTCAAACCATTCTCATAAAAATTGCTTCCGATTATATTAACGTTCCTCTTTCGGATATTGAAACAGCCATAAACAGTTCACTTGCCGAACTTGGGAAATTTGTGCAATCAGATCGCTCTTACATCTTTGATTATGATTGGGACAAAGAGGTTTGCAATAATACATATGAATGGTGTCAAAAAGGGATCAGTCCTCAGATACAGAAACTTCAGGAAGTCCCTCTGAGCATGATACCCTGGTGGGTAGATGCACATAAGCAGGGGAAAACCATGCACATCCCGGATGTTTTTAGTTTGGATAAAAAAGACGGCGTGAGGCAGATACTTGAACCCCAGGAGGTAAAAAGCCTGATGACAATTCCTATGATGGAAAAAGGGAAATGTATCGGTTTTATCGGATTCGACTCCGTAACAAAACATCATAAGTATACAGAAAAAGAGGAGATCCTTCTTAGCATATTTTCAGAAATGCTGGTAAACGTAAAAGAAAGAGAAAGGCTGGAAAAAAACCTGGTGGAAGAAAAAAGGAAAGCAGAGATGGCTAATAATGCAAAAAGTGAATTTCTTGCCAACATGAGTCATGAAATTCGCACCCCCATGAATGCCATCCTGGGTTTTAGCGAAGCTCTTTATTACAGGATCAACGATAATGAGCATAAAAAAATGCTGAAATCCGTACTTAAAAGCGGAAATTTACTGCTTTCTCTGTTGAATGATATACTTGATCTTTCCAAGATTGAAGCTGACCGCATGGAGCTGTATTCCCAACCGGTGGATATAGATACAGTATTAAATGAAATCAGAATGCTGTTTCTGGAAAAAGCCCACAAAAAGGATGTAACACTTTCCATAAAAGTAGATGAAGCCGTTCCGGAATGTTTAATCTTGGATGAGATCCGGATTAAACAGATTATTTTCAATCTGGTAGGAAATGCAACAAAATTTACCGATAAAGGATACATTAACATCAATACCCGTTTTAAGCCTTCAGGCCATAATACCGGAGACTTAGAAATTGAAGTCAGGGATACGGGGATCGGGATTCCGGAAGATCAACAGGAAAAAATTTTTGAATCCTTCCATCAACAATCAGGGCACTCCACAAGAAAATACGATGGGGTAGGCCTGGGACTTGCCATTTCACAGCGCCTGGCAGAAAAAATGGGAGGCAGGATCAGGGTAAAAAGCAAAGTGGGCCGCGGTTCCTCCTTTACCTTAACCCTGTCGGATGTCGGTCTATGCCATATAAGAAATATCCCACATGACACTATTGATCAGCCGGTTGATATTGTTTTCCGGGATTCTGCAGTCCTTGTTGTGGATGATGTAAGATCAAATATTGAAGTGGTCTCTTCCTTACTAAAGGATACAAAAGTGAACGTATTATCGGCAGAAAATGGGGAAATGGCCTTTGAAGTTCTTAAACACACGCGGCCCGATCTGATTTTACTGGATATTCGCATGCCCGGTCTTGATGGTTATGAAGTCGCCAAAAGAATAAAAAAACAGTCCGGTTTAAAAGATATTCCCATCATCGCCTTCACTGCATCCGTCTCTTTCCGGCCAGGCATTCCTTTGCCTGAAAATTTCGCAGGTACCCTTTATAAACCGGTACGCAAAAACACCCTGATATTTGAATTAATGAAATATATAAAATACCATGA
>CAZQOV010000075.1:0-14894 GCA_964595055.1 uncultured Bacteroidaceae bacterium
GGGAATGTTCATTTAAGTGTGTCATTTTTATTTAATCTCTCTTCGTAGTAAATTGATAGTTGGTTATAAATGTTCGTCCAATCATAAATTCTCTTTTGCCATTTTTTCTGGAAATTTACAGTCGCCAAATATATTAGCTTCATGGCAGCTAATTCCGAAGTAAATGCTCCTTTAGATTTGGTAACCTTTCTAACCATCCTATGATATCCTTCCACTGTGTTTGTTGTGTAAATTAGCTTTCTAATGGGCTCTGGATACTTGAAATAGTTGGATAAACGATCCCAGTTTGTACGCCAGCTTTTAAAGACAATGGGATACTGCTTAACCCATTTGTCTTCCATCTCATCCAGGTGATGTTCAGCCAGTTCTTTTGTATTGGCTTTATAAACCTTTTTTAGATCCTTCATAAAGGCTCTTTGGTTTTTCCAGGTCACATACTTTAAGCTGTTTCTAATCTGATGAATTACACATAATTGAACTTCCGTGTTTGGAAATATATTTTCAATAGCATCTGCAAACCCCCTCAAGTTATCAATGCTGGCAATAAGGATGTCTTTAACTCCACGTTGGTTCAGATCTGATAGTATCTGCAGCCAGAAAGAAGAACTCTCACTTTCTCCCTGGTAAAGCCCAAGCACTTCTTTATACCCATCCATATTTACTCCCAATACAGTATATATGGCTTTGGTTTTTACTTGTCCCTCATCTCGGATTTTAAAGTGCATGGCGTCCATCCAAATAATAGGATATATACGTTCTAGGGGTCTGGATTGCCACTCTCGTATTACAGGGATAATTCGATCTGTAATGCTGCTGATCGTACCATCACTGACCTCTACTCCATAAATCTCTTCTATTTGTGAGCGAATGTCTCTATAACTCATTCCATGGCTATATAGGGATAAAATTTTTTCATCCAGATCCCCGGGCAAAACGCGTTGTCGTTTTTCTACAGTCCGGGGACGAAAACTACCCTCTCTATCTCGCGGGGTGGAAATCTCAAAAGCCCCCAAAGAGCTTTTGAGATTTTTCTGCGTATGGCCATTACGACGGTTATTACTATCTTCTTTGGTCTCTTTGAGATGTTCGTCCATCTCTCCTTCAATAGCAGCTTCAATAAGCTCTTTTAGCAGAGGAGTTAAGGCTCCTTCTTTGCCGGTTAAGCCTTTTCCATCTCTAATTTTCTTGATGATTTCTTTTTTAATTTTGTCTTCCATAGGGCATCAATATATAAAATTTATATTTGACACACTTATTTGAACACTCTCCTATCATAACAAAAACTGCCCTAATTCATGGAAAAAACTTATTATGTCGTGGAGACCCACTGATTACTGCTTAACCGCCTGCCATTCTGTCTATTTTCTTTTTCAAATCAATTCTGGAATCAAACAGCCCTTCCCAGATGTCTCCCTCCATTTCGATCCTTCCGGGGAGTGTGTGGATATTAAAATCGAAGGGATCAAGGTGGTTATTAAGTTCTTTCATCCTTATTGGAGTCGATACAGGAGCGCCCTTACGGGGTCTTAGGCTGTAAACCGAGGCCATGGTTTTTCCTTTCCCGTTTTGTAAGTAATCAAGATAGATTTTCCCTTTTCTTTTGGAAGGTGATCTTTCCAGACTGGTGATCTTCCTGGTTTTTTTATGTACATGGACCATAAGGATTCTGGCAAAATTCTGAATCTGCCTGTGGGTGTTAGTGGGTTCAATTGGCACATAAAGATGCAATCCTCTACCCCCTGACGTTTTGCAAAAGGAGGGAATTTCGAGTTTATCAAATAACTGTATAAACTCAATGGCTACGTTTACAACTGCAGAAAATTCTATATCAAGCGGATCAAGATCGAAGACCATCAGGTCTGGGTGATTAAGATCAGTAACGACAGCATTCCAGGGATTGATCTCGATGCATCCGAGATTTACCATAAACAGAAGGGTATCGATGTCCTGGCATAGAAGGTACTCAATATCATTATCTTTTATTCTTTCAACAGTTATTGTTTTAGCCCAGGCAGGTGCAAGATCTTCCATGTCCTTTTGAAAAAAGCCTTTCTTTTGAATTCCATCAGGTGTTCTGTAGAGGGATTGCGGCCTGTCTTTTAAATATGGGAGTATTATTTCTGCAATGCTTTCGTAATAACCGTAAACATCACGCTTTCGGATCTTTTCTTCAGGCCAGAAGATTTTATCAGGATTGGAAAGTGCTATTTTTCTATTTTTTACGGGTGCTTTGCGTGATCGTTGAATTTTAACCTGTTCCGGAGATTTATCCTCCCTCAGGGCAATAAAACTGGGATGTCTCATGACTTTATCAACCGTCCACTCGCTAAATTTAATCTCACAGACCAGTTCAGGCTTTACCCAGATAACATTCTGGTCATTCGGGGGATTTTCAACTGGTGGTTTATCCGTCGTAAGATCAGATAACAAATGCATGATTTGCTTCTGCTTCTCCTGATTAAATCCGGTGCCCACTTTCCCGGTATAAATGTATTTATGATTGAAAGAAACAGCACATAAAATTGATTTGAACTCCCTGTCGTCTTTCTCTGATTCAGTATATCCACATATCACCATTTCCTGTCGATATAGGGTTTTAATTTTCAACCATTCATTTGATCGCCATGAAGGATGATAAGTACTGTCCTTGCGTTTTGCGATTATTCCTTCAAGGTTTTTTTCTTCGATTTCACGAAAGAATTTTTTTCCCTCTTTTTCAATGTGATCCAGGTAATGAACATGAGGCCCGGAATTTGACAACAGTTCTTTCAACAATTCTTTCCTTTTGATAAGTGGCAATTTTTTTAGATCATGCCCATTCACCCATAAAAGGTCGAAGGCATAATAATGAACCTTATCCTTTTGAGAATAATTATTCTGAAGTTTCTGGAAATCCGGTCTTCCATTCACCATATAACAAACTTCGCCATCCAGCACAAAATTTGCTTTCAACTCTTTCAGCTCATCTCTTATCAGGCTGTATTTTTTATTATAATCGTTGCCATTCCGGGAATAAAGGTCAACATCATCGCTGTTCTTAACTGAAATTATCCTGTAGCCGTCAAGCTTAAATTCAAAAATCCATTCCTCATCTGAAAAGGCATTCTCCACCGGTGTTGCCAGCATTGGAAAAATAAAACCCGGGAAATCCGTTTTCTCAGCAAAACCTGTATTCTCCTTTTCTTCCCTGCTATTTTCTTTACTGTTTTTGATATTTTGATCATGGGATTTATTACCCCTGGTGATTTCTTCCATTGATCTCCCGGTAAGAGCACTTTTTTCATCATCATCACTCTCCTCTTTTTCGCTTGCTTTCATGAAAAGCCATTCATCTTTTTTACTTTTCCTGATCTTTACCAGATTAAAGCTTCCCTTTATTTTAACTCCCTGAAGATGTACTTTTAGTTTTCCTTTTTCAAGCATTTCATGCAGATCTTCTTCCTTCAGGACAGATCTGTCCTTTTCAGAATAATAAAATCCATAATCCCATACCATGACCGTGCCGGCTCCATAGTTGCCTTCCGGAATAACTCCTTCAAAGTGAATATAATCAAGAGGATGATCTTCCGTTTTAACCGCGAGCCGTTTGACTTCAGGATCAATAACCGGCTTTTTGGGGATTGCCCAGCTCACAAGAACATTGCCCACCTGCAGCCTGAAATCATAGTGTTCTCTCCTCGCCATATGCCGCTGAATGACAAACCGGTTACCATCACCCGGTTCTCTTGAATTCCCCTTAGGTTCAGGAGTATTGGCAAAGTTTCTTTTTTTATTATATTCTTTTAGATTATTGGACATTATTTGGGGGTTTAATTGTTCCCGTCTGCCGAAGCAAGGGCCAGCGCGTTGGCGGGCAGGTAATCGTTTTATCGATCCCGCATGCCATTGCTCTGGTTTTCGCGTTGGCCACCGGCACTGTTTAGGTGGATCTGGCGAAACGCGGGCAGGTATGGGCCATTTCAACACCTGTATATGATGATCTCTTACCTTAGAAATGAGCAAGTGTAAGGCTTCGACCGCCGGTGAAAGCTTACAGCAAAGTTGTCTGAAGCTACCGTGACACTAAGACCTGCAACAGCGTGAAGCGAAAAAAGTTATCTCAGCTCGTCGCCTCCAGACTCTTCTTCAGTTGGTCCATCAAATCGTCGACGGCAGTGGATTCAGGTGGAGGTTCGGGTTCTTTAATATCTTTATCTTCTTTTTTCGCCTCGATTATCTTCTTTAATTTTTTCTGGTAAGTGTCCTTATATTTTTTGGGTTCAAATTTGCCGCTCATCTTCTCAATAAGCTCTTTTGCCATATCTATTTCTTTTTTGGAAGGCCTCGTAGAGGGTATATTCAGATCGTCCGGTTTTCTCAATTCATCGTAAAATCGCATCTGGGTTAAATACATAATATTTTTATCTGCCATAAGGAGAGCGAGATGTTCCCTGTTTCTGAGGACAAATCTGCAAATGCCTGATTTACCGGAATCATGAATGGCTTTTCTCAGAAGATTATAGGTCTTTCCTGCTCCTTTTTCAGGTTCAAGAAGGTAAGGCTTTTCAAAATATCGCGGATTAATTTCATTGGTATCAACGAAATCTTCAATTTCTATGCTACCGCTTTTCCCCTTTTTCGCTTTCTGAAAATCCTCATCAGTCAGGGTTATGTAATAGTCATCCTCCTTATGTCCTTTTACTATGTTTTTCCAGGGGACTTCATTACCGTCTTTCTTACAAACTCTGACATATTTAATTGGACATTTATCTCCTTGGCGAAGCATATCCAGGTCTACATCGTGACTCTGAGCTCCGCTGTATAATCTTACAGGAATATAAACCAGTCCGAAACTGATCCCTCCTTTCCATAATGGCCGTGGCATAATAAGAATTATTTGGTTTGATTTGGTATTAATATGTTTTTCATGTATCTAAAGTGTTCAGTCAAATGCAAATTGTCAATTTCTTTAGCGTTATCCGACCCTTTATAATTTTCACGAATCACCACAGGTTTCGGGTCCATTTTTCTTTCACTTCCGGGCATCTTCTGAGATTGTCCTTTTAAATTTTCCGATTTCTCTTTGTATTCGCTCATAACTACAATGTTATCTTTTAACTGTGTTGTTATAAAACTATACCAGAGGCTTACCTAACATAAGGACTTAGCATTATCTTTCTGTTTAACTGCCATTTAGCAAAGCTCCGGGGAAGAGTTGCAAAAATAATGAGAGTAGAATTATGGGTGGGGATTTCCACATAATGGGGAAAAACATTTCAATCTCCGATAATGGCAAGCACGACTTTTTCTTCTAAATCGAGTTCTTCAGGTTTTTTTTCCAGGGTATATCGTTTCGGTGAAAAATAGAAACTATCAAGAGCATCAAGGACCTCAGGATGTATGTAATACTTTTCACTGATGGCGATAGTATTATTCAGTTCTTTTGCTACTTCCTTAACAATGGCCCTTCTTAGTTTCAAACGTCTGTTCTCTTTTACTTTTTCTTTCGCGAGAGGGTATTTTTTTATTGCTGTGACAGTTCCCCCCCATGTCCGGAAATTCTTACTTGTGAATGCTTCACCGCTAATTTCCTGCAAATATTCATTCACATCAGCTGAACTGACAGTTATCATTTTACCGTTTTTGCTATTATACCGGAATATTTCATAGCCTGGTAATTCCGAACATTCCTTTACCAGCCGGATGAATTTTTTATTGTTGATAGCTACAATATGTTCTTTATGGTGTTTTCCTTTATATTTCAGTAATGCCCGGTTGGACTTAATTATAAGGTGTTTGCGCCTGAGGGTGGTTAATCCATGGGTTTTATTACTATCCAGATAGTGTCTATTACCGATGCGGATGTAGGTTTCATCCAGTATACCGACAATGAGAGCCAATACCTTTTCCCTTGTCCATTTATCTTCTTTCAGGTCTTCCAGAATTTTTCTCCTGATGACAGGGAGCGCATAACCAAATTCCAGCAGACGTTCAAATTTAGTCTCCCGCTGAAACTCTAACCATTCTTCATGGTAAATATATTGTTTCCTGCCTCGTGCATCCAATCCGGTGGCCTGCAAATAACCCTCGGGATCCGGACAGATCCAGACATCTTTCCAGACAGGAGGAATCCCAATGCTTTTTATTCGTTCTATCCTATCATCTTCTTCAATTTTATCCCCGTTTTCATCAAAATACATAAATCCCTTTCCATGCTTTTTGCGGGAATAACCCGGATCTTCATCACCATAATGAATTAATCCTTTATTTGTATTATGTTCATATTTTATTGTTTTACTGTTCATTAAACTATATTAAATAAATTAATGGTTGAATTATATTTTCATTATCAATTTTACAGGCAAATAGAATCAGTAAGAATGGGCAAGTTCAGTGTAAATTCCAATGCCTCCGCAACAATCTTAGTTTACCATTTAACATGCATTATATATTCATATACATCCATAAAGTGAACAGATAAATGATCGCAATGTTAGGTAAATAAAAACGCGTTGGAAAATATACGTCATTACATTGAATTTACGGCCAAAATAATCGAGTTGGCCGGAGTTATCATCATTGCCGGAGGAAGTTTATTTTTTCTTATGAAATTCCTGGTATTTTTGCTCAGGGATGGGCAAGCCTCCTACACAAAGCTTCGACATGATCTGGGGAAGGCCATTCTTTTGGGTCTGGAGATCCTGGTCGCCGCAGACATTATCGCCACTGTATCGACCGAACCCACCATGAGTAGTGTATTGGTACTTGGAGTGATTATTCTTATCAGAACTTTCCTTAGTTTTTCTTTACAGGCGGAACTGGAGGGGAAATTTCCCTGGCAAAGGAAAAATGACTCCGACCGGCAGTAATATAATGAGAAGGGCATCTGAAAACTGGAGCAATTTTTTCATTCATAGAAGTTCCAATAGCGGGGACCCGGTAAAATATCTTTTAAAAGCTTGTCTCACACTGCGTGATGACTCAGGGGTGAAACAGTTTTCGGACGCAATGATAAAGCCTTCCATTATGACCCGGTTGAGGAAAAATCCTTACAAAGTGTTGAAATTCATCACAGAATGAAAGAACCCGGTCATATACTCATGCTCTTGATATTCAATGATCTAACCTGTTATCTAAAAATACATTTCTAATGGTATACATATTGGAATCTTTTTTAGGGGCAAAATTATCTCCCCCTAATCAAAAATTTAATAATCATGAAATACATCTATAAATTCGAAGAACTGGATAGCAAAAAAGTTAAGGAAGTCGGAGGAAAAAATGCATCTCTGGGTGAAATGTTCAACGAATTAGGATCGAAAGGAATAAAGATTCCTGATGGGTTTGCAAGCTCATCTGAAGCTTATTGGAAATTTATAGACGATAATGGGATCAGGGATGATATAACAGATATCCTGAAAGAGCTTGATTCACAAAATCTTGGCAATCTGGAAAAAATCGGGGAGAATATCCGGAAAAAGATCATGGATGCCACCATTCCCGATGAAATAGAAGAAGAACTGAAGGAAGCATTTCGCGATTTAAAAGAAAGAGAAGAATCGGTAACGAGTGTTGCCGTGAGAAGCAGTGCAACAGCGGAAGATCTTCCGGAGGCCAGTTTTGCCGGTCAGCATGAATCATTTATGAACATCCGCAACAAGGAGGAATTACTGAAAAGCTGGAAAAAATGTGTGGCATCATTATTCACGAACAGGGCAATTAAATACCGTGAAGAAAACGAATTTGAACACATGAAAGTTGCGCTTTCTGTCGGCGTCCAAAAAATGGTCCGGTCAGATAAAGCCTCGGCAGGTGTGGCTTTTACCCTGGACCCGGAAAGCGGATTCAGAAATGTGATCCTGATAAACGGAGCATGGGGTCTGGGAGACAATGTGGTGCAGGGAACAGTGAGAACCGATGAATTTTACCTGTTCAAAGAAGCCCTTAAAAAAGATAAAAACCCCATTCTTTCCAAACGCCTGGGAACGAAAGCCAAGACAATGGTTTATACCGATTCGGGAGATAAGGATGGCAGTACTACGAAAAACATTGACACACCGGAAGAAAAGAAAAAGGAATTTGTTCTCAGTGACGATGAATTGAAAACACTGGGGAAATGGTGCCTCAACATTGAAGAGCATTATGATAAGCCGATGGATATTGAGTGGGCAAAGGATGGCAATTCCAATAAACTGTACATTGTGCAGGCACGTCCTGAAACGGTGCATGCATCCAAAGGGGAAAAGAAAAAATTTGTCAAATACAGTCTTGACGAAAAAGGAAAAAAACCCTTACTGACGGGTGTAGGGATTGGGGATAAAATTGCTTCAGGTAAAGCAAGAATTCTGGAATCCCCTGATGAGGCAGATAAAATTAAAAAAGGCGATGTGCTCGTCACGGAAATAACCAATCCGGACTGGGACCCCATCATGAAAAAAGCTTCTGCTATCGTGACCAATAGCGGAGGACGTACAAGTCATGCAGCTATTGTGGCACGGGAGCTTGGAGCTGTTGCTGTTGTCGGGGCGGGCAATGCCACTGAGGAAATAGAAGACGGACAGGAACTTACAGTATCATGTGCCAGAGGAAATGAAGGAAAAATTTATGACGGAAAGCTGGAGTGGGATGAAGATGAGATTGATCTGGAGAAGATGGGCGATACAAAAACTAAAGTGATGATGATCCTGGCCAATCCTGGTACAGCCTTTAACAATGCCATGTATCCTGTAGACGGGGTAGGACTGATGCGTTTAGAGTTTGTGATCAATAGTTCCATAAAAGCACACCCAATGGCGCTTATTAAATTTGACGAGCTGGAAGATGAAGAAGTAAAAAAAGAGATAGAAGTACTTACCCGGCAATATGACAAAAAGGAAGACTTTTTCGTCGAAAAACTTTCCAGAGCAGTAGGGACCATTGCTGCAGCTTTCTATCCAAAAGATGTTATCGTCAGAATGAGTGATTTTAAGACCAATGAATACGCGGATCTGCTCGGAGGCAAGCACTTTGAACCGGAAGAAGAAAATCCCATGCTCGGATTCCGGGGTGCTTCGAGATATTACAATGAAAGATACTGTGAAGGGTTCAGGCTGGAATGTGAAGCAATGCGACGGGTAAGAGAAGATATGGGCTTGACCAATGTGAAATTGATGATTCCTTTTTGCCGGACGGTTGAGGAAGGAAGGAAAGTGCTGTCTGAAATGGAAAAAAATGGATTAAAGCAGGGAGAAAATGATCTGCAGATCTATGTCATGACTGAAATTCCCTCCAATGTTATGCAGGCGGAAGATTTTGCTGAAGTATTTGACGGATTCTCCATCGGTTCGAATGATTTAACCCAGCTAACACTGGGCATTGACAGAGATTCTGAGATTGTTAATGAATTATTTGATGAGAACATTAAGGCAGTTAAAGAAATGATTTCCTCGGCCATTAAAAAGGCCCATAAGGCAGACAGGATAATTGGATTATGCGGGCAGGCTCCAAGCGATTTTCCGGAATTTGCACAATTTTTAGTTGAAAACAATATAGACAGTATATCCTTCAATCCTGATGCAATAGCCAAAGGCATCGAAAATATACTCGAAGCAGAAAAGAAAAAATAACTTCTATAAACAATGATCAACTTGGTGATGATAGGCTATTCGGGAAGTGGGAAAAGCACGATGGCCCGGGATATTTCAAACGAATTCAAGTTTGTTCATATTGAGACAGGCAGGCTTTTTCGTAAAATGATAAACGAAGAATCAGGATATGGGCCCAAATTAAAAAAATACATTCTGAACGGAAAGCTGGTTCCCGATGATCTGGCATGTGAGATCGTAGAAGAAGAAATCGAAAAAAATATACACCAGAAAGGAATCATATTCGATGGTTTTCCCAGAACCCTTGAACAGGCAAAATTTCTGGATGAAAAGTTAAGCCAAAAATCTACAAGCCTTCAAATGGCATTTCTCCTCAAGATCAAAGAAAATATAGCGGTTGAAAGAAGCCTGAAAAAAATGCAGAGTATGAATCAGGCATCTCTGGATAAAAAGAAAGAACGAATTGAGGAAAGAATCGAAGAACAAAGAAAGCATTTAAAAGAGCTCCGAAAACATTATAACAGACAAAATAAATTATTTGAATATGATGCCAGCACTTCACCGGATTCGGTTCAATGGGGAATCCGAAAAATAGTTATGAGAAATATTGAAGTATAGTTTTAATTAATATAATGTTTTTTTATTGATATATAGTTAATTACAAATATTATACAAAATGAATATTGATCAGCATTTTCCTTTTTTCAGCATAGAAACGAAGGAAGTAATTGACCGATTGGATAGCGATAAAAAAGGGCTCACTCAGGATGAAGCCAAAAGGAGGCTGGAAGAATTCGGAGAAAATAAGTTACCTGAGAAAGGAAAAACCAATATTTTCAAACTAATTATTAAGCAATTCAAGGATTTCCTGGTACTTATCCTGGTCATTGCCGCTATCATATCATGGCTTTCAGGAAGCATGGTAGATGTATATGTGATCATTGGTGTCATTATTGTCAATGCAGCCATTGGTTTTTTCCAGGAGTTCAAAGCTGAAAAATCCATAGAATCACTGAAAAAATTAATCAAGCACAATGCTGTTGTCTTAAGAAATGGTGAAAAAGAAATTGTAGAGGCTATAAAGCTGGTCCCCGGGGATATAATTGAGATGGAGGAAGGGAAATCCATTCCTGCAGATGCCAGAATAATCAGAAAGAAAAATTTACAGGTAGTTGAATCTTCGCTGACAGGCGAATCTCTTCCCATTGAAAAGCAAACGGAACCGCTTGATAAGGAAACCGGTCTGCCGGACAGAAAAAATATGATTTACAAGGGAACTCACATAGCAAGTGGTTCCTGTACGGCTATTGTTACGGCAACAGGAGATAATACCGAACTGGGTAAGATTGCAGAATCCTTGCAGCAAGTTGAAGAAAAGGAAAGTGAGTTCAGGAAGAAAACAGCAGAACTGGCTAAAATCATGGCCATAATAGCGGTATCCAGTGCAGTCCTTGTTTTTCTTGTAGGGTATTTTGTCAGAGGATTCAGTTTCAATGACATTTTGCTGGTTACTATAGCTGTATTGGTTTCTTCCATACCTGAAGGATTGCCTGCTGTACTTTCAATCGTTCTGGCTATTGGAGCCAACCGCATGGCAAGAAGGAATGCGATCATCAGGGAGTTTACCGCCACCGAAACAGCGGGTTCCCTGAATGCAATTTTATCGGACAAAACCGGTACCATTACGAAGAGCATTCTGATGGTAAAAAAATTGTATTTGCCTGGCAGTGATGTTTTAAACATATCCGGAGATGGCTATGAGCTAAACGGAGAAATTTCTTCTCAGGATTCTGGTATCTCCTTTAAAGAGAATCATCAATTAGCGAAAGCCTTAGTCATAGCAGCACATTGCAAGGATGCATCCATTGACATCAGGGAAGGTAATAAAGAAAATGAAGTATCCGGCGATCCGACAGAAGTTGCCCTTCTTGTCCTAGCCCGTAAATCGGGAATTCTGAAAGATGAAGAATTTAAGAATATTGAAAAAATCGATGATTTGCCATTCAATTCAGAGCAAAAGTTCAGGGCTTCATTGATCAGGAAAGAAAATGGAGAAAAGGAAATGCTTTTTGTAGGAGCTCCTGAAAAGATGATTGAACTTTCCGGTAAATATCTTTCCGGGAGAGGACAGGATGATTTCAAGGATAATAAGTGTGAAGAATGTGAAAAGCAGATCGAATCCTTCAGCAGTCAGTCGATGCGCGTTATCGGATGTGCTTTTAAACCCACGGATAAAAATAAGGAAGAAGTAAACCCCGAGGATGCTAAAGACCTGATTTTCGCGGGTCTTTTTGGCATTATTGATCCTCCCCGTCCGGAGGTTAAAAAGGCCGTTGAAGAGTGCAAAAGTGCAGGCATCCGGGTAATAATGGTTACCGGAGACCATAAACAAACAGCTACAGCCATAGCCAGCGAAGTAGGAATAATTGATGAAGATGAAGCAGATAAAAAAGATTGTCCGGTTGCCCTTACGGAAAAAGAGCTCGATATTGATGATGAACAACTGGATAAGTATACGGATTGCACGAAGGTATTTGCCAGGGTAAGTCCGAAATCCAAGCTTAGGATAGCTGAATCATTACAAAGAAAGAACATCCTTATCGGCATGACTGGCGATGGAGTGAACGATGCACCGGCACTCAAGGTAGCTGATGTGGGAATCGCCATGGGCCAAAGAGGAACAGATGTAGCCAGGGATGCTTCTCAAATTGTCCTTTCCGACGATAATTTTGCCAGCATTGTAAATGCAGTAAAAGAAGGTCGAATCGTTTTCAGAAATGTTCGTATAACAAGTTATTTCTTAATAACGACTAATTTTGCTTCTGCACTCACCATTATTTCGGCCATCGCTATCGGATTTACCTACCCGCTTTTACCTACCCAGATCCTATGGATCAACCTGGTAACAGACGGAATCATGGATATATCCCTCGCCACAGAGCCAGATCATGGAGATATAATGAAAGCAAAACCCCATAAAAAAGGATCTCCTATTTTAAATAAAGAAATTTTTCCTTATTTGCTCATCATTGTACCTGTGATGGCTATCCTTGCCCTTCTTGTTTTCAATCATTATATTGATGATGGTGTTGAAAAAGCCAGAACCGGAGTGTTTTTGGTTGTGGCCATGACTCAGATTTTCAATGCTTTTAATATGCGTTCACTCAAAAAATCGGCCTTTACCATTGGTTTTTTCAAAAATAAATGGGTCATTATAGCCTTTTTTACTTCCATAATTCTGCAGATAAGCGCAATTAAGCTTTCCTTCATACAAAAGATCTTTCATTTTCAGGATCTTCCCTGGGGAGATATGGGAATTATCATTGGCGCCTCATCACTGGTATTTGTTTTTGGGGAGGTTTATAAGTTTATCAGGAACAGGGTGAAGGGTTGATGGGTTCCCGCCTGCCATAGCATTTGCCAGCGGGTCGACGGGCAGGGATGGGTTGATGAGTCCTTTCAAAGAGGTCTGTTTAGAGCAGACATTCAAAGGATCCATTTACATGACGAATCTTCTCGGTCTTTTCCCTTTATTCATAATTGCCAGAAAACCGATGATTTAGTTTTTCTTGAATTGAAAATTAAAAGGTGTTCAATAAGCTAAATAGAAATAAATCAATATCAATTATTAATTACAAGTTTTTTGCAAATTATTCTGTCTGTCCGGGTCTCTATTACCACAATATAAACACCACTTTCTATATTGTAAATATTTATTAACCCATTCGGATTGACGTCTTTATGGCTTGCAATACATGTTCCTGTTAGTGAATAAATCGTAACATCAACATTTCCCATGTTACTTAATCTGAAATTTTCAGAAGCCGGATTAGGACGGATAACAAAACTATCTTTTCCCGGGATCCTTATGGAAGTAACAGGCTCAAAATTTGCCTTTAGGTTTCGGTCTTCGTTTACGGTAAATGAATAGCTTGCATCGGAAGAAACTACGGTCCCGTTTTCAGTCCAGTTAAGGAATACATAATCTGAATCCGGTGTAGCGGTCATTTCTACGGTTTCACCCTGTAAATAAGTACCCGCACCTGTAACAGAGCCACCGGAAGCAGGATTAGCGGCAACCGAAATATGATAAACATGATCTGGCAGTTGATGAGAAAGTAAAATATTGTCCAGCTCCCAGGCGGCAGCCTGCTGTGAGGTAGATGTGTATTTAAAGGCGATATGAGCTGATGGACCTGTCAATGTGCTTAAATCAATGCTTTCAGAAAAGGTCCAAACCCAATCTGTAATTCCATCGTGCCATTGCACATTGTTAATCTCTGTCCAAACGGCTGTTTGAGGGTCACCGGAATAATTGGCCGACCAATACAACTGCAATCCAGGACCATTGTATCCGGAGGTATTCCAGAATGAAAGACGGAGATTATCATAATCATCCGGAGAAAATGCAGGTGAAACCAACCAGTTTTCATTTTCCTGAGCACCAGAATGGTATCCGTTCATATAAGCGCAATAGGAATTATTATGGCCATATTGGGTTCCAGGAATCGTCCAGGTTTGTTCTCCATTTACATTATGAATTGTCCAACCCCCCGAGGTAAGGCTTTGATCTTCAAAATCTTTATTAAACACAACAGCATTATTGGCAAATATCTTCATGGCTACCGGACGATGATCGGAAATATTTTGCTTGTAATCATACCAGCCACCTGTAAAAAAATCTTCTATTTTTAGTATTGAAACAGAGGAGTTTTGTGTATAAAAATCCTCAAACACTTCATTGCTTATAACAATGTGGTCAATATGTGAAGGATAATCCGGATAAGACCAAACATTTTGAGAACCTAGCGCTAAAATCTCGTCGGCGAAAGCAAAATTTTCCGGATCGTCCAGTAGGCTTTGAAATACATTGTGGGGATATTCATCTGTAATTACATCGTTCAAATCCCCAACAATTATTACATTTTCATCCGGAAAGTTTTGATCAACATATTCTTTAAGCAAATTCGTGGCTACCCACCGTCTGTTTTCTTCATCGTTGGGATCATCAGGATTTAAAATTCCATCGCCCCGGGCTTTGAAATGATTATTAATGATTACATAAGGTTCACCTGCGTAGGTACACTCCATAATAAGGGGACGCCTGAGAAATGGAAGAAAATATTCATTTTCCTTATAAATCTCATAAACCCTATTGGGCTCTATAACATCTGTTTTATATACATAGGCCAATTTAATCAAATCATCGGTAGTCCCCACAAAAGCCTCATAGCCCTCAATATTGTCAATCATTTGTTGAAAAACATCCACTTCTGCTATTTCCTGGAAGGCAATAATATCGGCATCGAGTGCAGTAATTATTTCCGTCAG
>CAZQOV010000076.1:0-14813 GCA_964595055.1 uncultured Bacteroidaceae bacterium
CCTATAATCAGAATCTTTTGTCGGTTGAAGGATTTAAAGGTCTTCTCGAGGTCAAGGTTTGCAAACATGAATTATAATTCAGATTAGTGGGCAAATATAAAAATAAAGAACTGAAGTTTCACAATTCACCTAAACCTCTTTTTAATCGTATTCCCCGGGAACTTAATAAGGATATTAATCGTTCACTGCAGCGCAGAATTATGGAAGATGTGGGTATGAGTCCCAAAATGCTAACGAGAATAATCCGGTTCAACAAAGTATATCATCATTTAAAATATACCCGGGATTTCACCAGAAAGGTATTTTACAGAAGAAAATGTATACAATAGCCTTTTCAAAGGTATCCTTTGAGAAATTTTTTCATGTCGTATTTTTCCAATTTTTTCTGATGCTTAATTTGTAATCTTGAAAAAGTTTGGCCAAATAACTATAAAAATTAGCGATATGAATATGAAAAAATTAATCTGCTATGTACTGACATTGTTTTCTGTTTTTATTATATCCTGTGAAAAGGAGAATGAAAACGGAAACGAAGAAAACTCTTCATTTCTTGTCCCTGAATTCTACCCTACCATTCAGGCTGCTATTGATGCCTCTTCCAATGGAGATACAATAATTGTAAGACCTGGCATATACAAAGAGAATATTAACTTTATCGGTAAAGAAATAGTAGTTCATAGTTTCGATCCTGAAGATCCGGAAATAGTGAAAACAACCATTATTGACGGCGATAAGGATGGAACTGTCGTTACTTTTAAAAACGGTGAAACAAAACTGGCCGTATTAAACGGTTTTACAATTATTAATGGAGATGCCGGAACATCAAATGGTGGTGGGATTTTAATCAACAATAACTCAAATCCCAAAATTATTAATAATATTATTAAAAATAATACTGCACATTACGGGGCCGGTATATGTGTAAGCGGGCAATCACAACCCGATATAGAAAATAATATGTTTGATGCTAATATTAGTGAGAGTAGCAGAGGTGCAGGCATTTATGTGATTGATAACTCTTCTGTCAGGATCCATAATAATATCTTTAGGAACCACAATAATGTCGATGGAACCATTCATATTGGAAGTACCTCGACAGATGAATCATCTGCTGTAATTTCCAATAATACGATTGAGAGCAATACGACCGAATTTGGTACCGGAGGGATCAAGGTAACTGCTGTATCGTCGGCAGAAATTTTCGACAATACAATTACAAACAACATAGGGGGTGGTAATTATTCTGCTGCCGGTATAACAATTAGTAAAACCTCATATGCAGTTATTTCGGATAACAATATTACAGATAATACAGCAAATAATAATGGTGCTATACTCATTTATGATGAATCGGAAGCTATTATTTCCGGAAATATCATTTCGGGAAACAGTGCCGGAAAAGAAGACAACAAATATGGCACAGGAGGAGGCATATCTGTAACCCGCAGCAGTATTGCTGAAATATTTGACAATACCATTTCCGGAAACTCTGCATGGAATTTAAATCATGGAGGGGGTGGTATCATCATTAGTTATTCTTCCAATGCAATTATAAATAATAATGAAATTCTGAATAACAAAGCATATCGTCATGGAGGAGGAATTTATGTAAGGTTTAACAGTAACAATGTAACGATCACCAACAATTTAATCTCTGAGAACAAAGCAGACGGGTATGGAGCTTCCAATGGCGGAGGTATTTACCTGAACAATATCGTAGAGGCCATAGTACATAGTAATACCATATCGAAAAATTGGGCTGAAAAATATGGTGGAGGCATCTATGTATACAACTATGTGGACATTCTAAAAGGCGCCGGTGGAGTAGAATGGATTCGTAATAATTTTCCACCTGAAGATGAGCCACATAATGATTATGATGAAAATACACACGGGGATGATAGTTATGGAGGGGCCAATGTATTTTTTTCTGATTAAATAAAAGCCTTGGCCATAATTTCATTTTACATTTTTTCTATCGCCATCAGGGAAAGCGCTGATGGCGGTTTTTCCTCACTCCTTTCTGCTTCCAGCTTCGAGCTTCGACTTTACCCTCTTCCAGCTTCTTCAATACGGATCCACATCCACATTAACCCTCACTCTCTTAAAATTTTCCAACTGTGATGTATAGTCCAGTTTTTTCCTGAGAATTTGTCTGGCTTTGTTGAATGATGCTTCTCTTTCGATTTTCAGCAAAATATGCTGCAGATACTGATTTTTTATTCTTCCGACCACCGGAACCTGTGGACCGAGCACCCTGTTGCCAAAACTCTTTTTCAGATATTCTCCCAGTAATACGGCTGCCTTTTCCCCTTCCTGAAAATCTCTTGATTTTATAACAATCCTTACCATCTTTACAAAGGGAGGATACTTAAAAACCTGTCTTTCCTCAATCTGATCCCTTACAAAGGCTTTGAAGTTATTGTCGATCACATATTTAATTATCGGATGAGAAGGATCGGATGCCTGAATGATCACTGTACCCCGATCCTTTTTCCGGCCGGCTCTCCCGCTTACCTGCGACATAAGCTGAAAGCTTCTTTCAAATGCCCGGAAATCAGGATAATTTAACATCTGATCGGCATTGAGAATACCCACAAGGGCTACCCGATCAAAATCCAACCCCTTTGATAACATCTGGGTGCCAACAAGAATATCTGTTTCTCCCGCCGCAAATGAATGTAATATCTTCTCATAAGATTTTCTGGAGCGGGTGGTATCCAGATCAAGACGGGCAACCTTCACTCCCGGAAAAAGCAGAGCCAATTCATCCTCAACCAGTTCGGTTCCAAAACCTCTTCGTGTAATTCTTGTGCTGTTACAGGAATTACAATTCCCTGGTATTTTTTCAGAAAAACCGCAATAATGACAAACAAGACGCTGTTCAAATTTATGGTAGGTCAAGCTTACATCACATGATCGGCAACGGGGAATATATCCGCAGAGCTCACATTCCAGGTATGAAGAATACCCCCTCCGGTTCTGAAAAAGTATGATCTGCTTTTTATTTTCCAGGGTATTCCCCATTTGTTTTAGCAGAGCAGGAGTGAAAACGGAACGCATCTGCTTCTTTAAACGGGCCTTTCTCAGGTCTGCAACATGGATCTCAGGAAGCAATACACCTCCGTATCTTTGCCTGAGCTCTGCATATCCGTACTTGCCTCTTTTTGCATTGACATAGCTCTCAACGGAGGGTGTAGCCGTGCCCAGAAGAACTTTTGCATTATAAAAACCGGCAAGCACAATAGCTGCATCACGAGCATGATAGCGGGGAGCAGGGTCATACTGCTTGAAAGTGTTTTCATGTTCTTCGTCCACAATGATCAAGCCAAGATCACGAAAAGGTAAAAACACAGCAGATCTAACACCCAGAATAAGGGCATACTCTCCTTCTGTACCCTCTTCCCGTTGACGACGATAAACATCTACCCTATCTGAATCATTGTACTTGCTGTGAAACACCCCGGTTTTATCTCCAAAAACTTTTCGAAGACGCTCCACAATTTGGGCAGTAAGCGCAATCTCAGGTAATAAATACAATACCTGCCTGCCTTCTGATAGGGTCTTTCGGATCAAATCGATATAGATCTCCGTTTTTCCGCTTGAGGTTACCCCATGAAGCAAAACCACGTTTTTCTCTTTAAACTCATCTTCTATTCTGGTAAAAGCTTCCTGTTGCTGCATATTCAATTGAAAAGCATCCCTCAACCGGGTTTCAGTGTTTTGAGAGCGAAGCATTTCTTTCTCTTTCCTGATCAAAAATCCCTTCTCTACCAATGATTTTATAACACCTGGGCTAAATAATTCGAGTATAAGCTCCATTGGCAACTCTTCATCTTTTCCTTCGTGAAAAAAATGTTCCAATAGCTCCCTTTGTCTGGGTGAACGACTTAAGTGTTCCTTGTATGTATTTTTCTTAAAAAGCTCAATAGCCTCATTGGAAAGTGATAAAAAAGCTTTTCTAATAGGTACATATTTTTCCTTTAAGCGTTCCTCAATATACACCGCCTTTTTGTGCAATAAATCCTGTAGTCTTTTATGTATCTGTATCTGACCGGTTCCTGAAATCAGTTGTTTAATACTTAAACCGTTTTCATTTTGAAGGAATTCATACAATGCTTTTTCTCCCGCATCGAGTGAATCAAAATCATTAAAATGATCACTGGCAAATATCTTTGATTCGCTTTCAAGTTTTAATCCCTGAGGAAGGGCCGCTTTAAAAACTTCACCAAGGGTACACATATAATAATCCGACATCCATTCCCAGAATTTCAGTTGGACCCTGGTTATCACCGGTTGATCATCAAGAACAGAATTGACTTCTTTAATTTCTTCAAGATCCGGATCATTTCTGTGAAGAGAATGTACGATTCCGGTATACATTTTCCTTTTACCGAACTGAACAATTACCCTTTTCCCAGGGTCAACTGATGGTTTAAGTGACTCCGGAATCCTGTAAGTGTAAGTTTGCCTGAGGGCAAGCGGAAGTATTATTTCAGCATAAATTACATCAGGGTTCATTGAAAAAGAAGTTAAAACGTAGTCCTTTGTATTCTTTCTTCCGCTCTACCGGATTTTGTTACCGTCTGGAGAATGAGTACAATGGCTCATGCTGAAAAATACAAATAAAATGGCTAAACAGAAAGAATTTCTGCCATATCAAGAATACGATGATCAACGTGCTTGTGCTGTTTAATCACCTTCCGGAATGGAATATGCACCACTTCATTATTTTTTATTCCGATCATTACGGATTTTTGATCATCGAGCAAAGCTTCCACGGCATGATATCCCAGTAAACTGGCGTTATAGCGGTCCATAGCCGAAGGTGTTCCCCCTCGTTGGATATGCCCCAGGATCGATACTCTCACACTGTATTCACCGAAGTCCTTTTTTACCTTCTGGGCGATCTGCATCGCTCCTCCTTCTTCATCTCCCTCAGCCACAATGATAATATTACTTGATTTCCTTCGTTTATATCCTTTTTCCAGAAAATCTTTCAAATTGGCCGCCTGATCTTTCAACTCGGGAACAAATATAGCTTCAGCTCCACTGGCTATTCCACCTTCAACAGCAATAAAACCCGCATCACGCCCCATTACTTCAATAAAGAAAAGACGATTATGACTGCTGGCAGTATCCCTAATCTTATCCACAGCATTCACAACGGTATTTAATGCCGTATCATATCCGATAGTATAATCGGTTCCGACAATATCATTATCGATGGTTCCCGGTATTCCAATAAAAGGGATATCGACATATTCATCACAAAAAACCCTGGCACCTGTGAGGGATCCGTCACCTCCGATAACAACTATGGCATCAATTTCTTCCTTCTTTAAATGCTTATAGGCCATCTCGCGGCCCAGAGGAGTCATAAATTCCTTACTTCTGGCTGTCTTTAATATGGTCCCGCCACGTTGAATAATATCACTCACGCTATGAGCTTTTAGATTCTTAAAATGTCCGTTAATCATTCCATGGTAACCGTGACGTATACCCACAACACGCATTTGATTATAAATAGCAGTACGAGTTACCGCTCTTATCGCAGCATTCATTCCGGGAGCATCTCCTCCCGAGGTTAGTACACCTATTTTTTTAATCTTAGCCATTAATATCGGTTTTATTAAAAATATTCTTCTTCAATTAAATTGATTAGCAATAATTTAAGCACGTGAAAATACTGCTTTTTACCATTCTGGCAATTAACGCACCAATAATTTTGAGTTAATTTTCTGTAAAACTTTTTATTTTTTCTACAACTTCCTTTAAGAGCCATGTTGGTGTGGAGGTTGCTCCAGATATCCCCACCTTTTCTATTGAGTTAACAAACCAACTCGCCTTCAGTTCTTTCGATTCCGATATAAACTTAGTTGACGGATTCTCATCCCTGCATATTTCATATAATATCCGACCGTTAGAACTGGCCCTTCCCGCCACAAATATGATCAAATCATTCTCTGAGGCAAATTTCCGCAGGCCCGGCTCCCTGTGCGAAATATGTCTGCATATCGTATCGTTTATCTCTACCGTTCGTCTTCCCCTACCTACTGCCTCCAACCAGGCGCCAAGTTGCCCGTAACCATAGGTGTCCATAGTAGTTTGAGAATAAACATACAAATTCTTTTTGGGGTCTGTCTTGTGCAGATCCTCTTCCGTATTTATAACAATCACCTGGTTGTTGACCTGGCCCTTGAGTCCGATAACCTCAGGGTGATTCTCTTTCCCGTAAATAATAATCTGTTCGTTCCCGCTGTCAATCTCATGAAATTTTTTAAGGATCTTTTTTTGAAGCTTTCGCACTACCGGACAGGTTCCGTCAATTATCTTAAGGTTGTTTTTTTTGGCCCTCTCATAGGTTTCCGGTGGTTCTCCATGAGCTCGGAATAGAATGTACTTATCTTTTAAATTTTCAATATCTGAATGCTCAATGAATACCATTCCTTTGGATTCCAGTCTTTTAACTTCCTTTTCATTATGCACAATCTCACCCAGGCAGTAAACCTCTTCACCGCGCTCAAGGAGTGATTCTGCCATTTCAATTACCCTTCCCACTCCGCAGCAAAAACCCGACTTTTCTTCAATGGAAATCTTCACTTTAAAACCTCCTTAAAGCTAGTTAAAAACCAATCCATCTGCTCTTCAGGGGTCATATGCGAATTATCCAGTACCACGGCATCTTCGGCCCTTTTTAACGGACTTACTTCACGGGTTTGGTCAATATGATCCCTTTCATTAATGTTTCTGATCACCGCTTGAAGATCTACTTCTTTTCCTTTCTCTTTCAACTCCTTAAATCTCCTTTCTGCTCTTATTTCAGGTTTGGCGGTCATAAAGATCTTAATATCAGCTCTGGGAAACACTACAGTCCCGATGTCTCTTCCATCCATAATGACCGGGCGATTTTTCGACATTTCCCGCTGCAATTCCACCATTTTTTCTCTTACTTCAGGTATTTTGCTAACCGGACTGACCAGTGCAGATACCTCCATGCTGCGAATGTCCTCTTCACGATCTGCTCCGTTAAGATAAAGATGATTGTTTCCATTTTTCTTTCTGAAGCTTATATCAAGATTGTCCAGATGAGAAATTATTTTTTCCTCTTCAGGCAAACCATCCTTCACTGCCTGATTCTCCAGTGTCCATAAAGTAACTGCTCGGTACATAGCCCCACTGTCAACATATAATATTCCCAGTTTTTCAGCGATGGCTTTTGCGAAAGTAGACTTACCGGTCGATGAAAAGCCATCAACAGCAATCACTATATTATTTGTTGAATTTTCTTTCATTTGCATGCAAAAGTAAGAAATATTTTTTCAGGCTGATGAAAAGAATAAGCTCAGGAATAAATATTGAAATTTCAGCCATGAATCCCACCCAAAAAATACATATTCAGGCTGAAGGCATCGATAAAAAAATCCGGTTCACTGCCCGCTTTATGGGTCCGGTAGAGATGTTTTTCAGTTTTGATGGTTACGGTAAAACTCTGAAAGATTGGTGGATAGAGAAAAATGATTGGATGCACCGGCTAAATGGTAACTTGCCCTTCCATAACTAAAATGAAATTTGGAAACACGGAAGCCAAATCCCCACGAAAAACCCACCATTCCGGGTCTGGAGCTTATTTTCAATTCTTGTCGTCGCTGATAATTATAACCCAGACCCACATAAAAATTTTCGCCAGGCATAAATTCTACCCCAAAAATAACGTGGCGCAAGAGATTGTCTCCAAAATCTTCAATTTTCTGACTCCGGGTAATGACCTCTTCCTGAAATCCCAGTGTATTGTTATCTTCAAGTGTAGATTCGTATTGCAGATCCCATTTCTGAAGATGTTGAAACAAAAAGGAAAAACGGAAAGGAGCATAAGCCAGTTTCTGGGAAAGACCCGCCTGGATCTCAAAGGGAAGTTTTTCCCTCCCGGCACCACCATAATAGGTGCTCAATTGAAGGCCCATATTTTTTAAAACCAGGGATGCCGTAAAGAGCTTATCAGGATTGTAATAACTCAATCCGATATCAGCAGCAAGGCCAAAAGAAGTATAACTTTCAAAGGAAGTATAAATAGGCTTAAGATTCACTCCCAGAGTAAGCAAACTATCTATCTTTCTACTGTACATCAAATTAAGCGCATATTCTGAAGCCTTGAAATATCCATTTCTTACCCCGTAAACATCAGCATAGGGAAAATCTCCATAATTTATATAGTGTAGGCCGACTGCGAAATTTCCTGCTCTTTCAAAGGAGCGTGCATATGAGGTGTAGCCATAATTAATGTCGGCAAAGTATCCTACATAATTTAAAACAAGATGATTATCCATCCCCTCAGACAGCATACCGGGATTATGGAAGGGCATGTTCAAATCATCATCGGGCAGGGCAACTGACTTACCTCCGAGTGAGGCTATACGGGCCGAGTTTGTCTGATTAAGAAAAGCATAGGTATAATTTCCACCTACCTGTGCAGGTATCGAAATTACAGGAAAAAGTATTAAAAGGACAAAAAAGAGATAGCCTTTCATTGAGCAGCAATTTACTACTTAATAACGATGAAAAAATAATTTTAGTGTAAAGAGGGTAAATTTAGGTATTTTTTTCAGTTTGACCGAAACGGAATTGATTATAGCCTTCCAACAGGTACTGTGAATGCTGCTTTACCTATAACCAATCTTTCAGGAGGTGATCGTTAAAGATTTAAACGTTACGAAAATTCAGGTAGTATACGGATAAATACGAGTTAGTATAAACCGGATACATACTTGTATCATATTGAAAACAGGGGATTTAGATCTGAGACAATGAAAATAATTATCAAATATTTATATAAAGAAAAGCTTATGTAAGAAGATCATTAAGGAGATTATCTCCTTTTTTGCACCATAAACGGAACGCTTCATTTTTTCCTCCCCTCAAATTCTTACTTTCAAAAGAATCATGGGATTGCGCAATGCCTGCATCTTTAGCATCATAGAGATTCCCATGCTGCTCAAAATGATTTTCGGACGGGATAAGAAACACAGGTTTACCCAGATATGCAGCTTCACAAACCGTTTCAAAGCCGGCCGAGCAAATGACACCCTTACACCTTCGCAGATAATCGGCAAAATCGCGGTAATTTAATTCTTTAATTTTCACATTATCTGGAAATTTTAGTTTCATTTGTTCAGATTTGTAAAACAATATAAAAGAAACATCTGAATTTTCGCAAAACAGAGACCACAGATCAGCCACCAGGCCTTCATTTAAAAGGTAAACCAGGATAAAATTTTCATCTTTGGATTTAGCATTGCGTATTTCACCCCTTATCAAAGGAGGAAGGATCTGGGTGTTTTTAAATGGAAATTGGGCCTTAAAGGATAATGCGATGCGGGTTTTCGCCTTCAATGCAGTAATCCGGTTATGCAGAATCAATAATTTTTTCTGAATGAAAAAACCCTCAGGCAAGGGGAAATCCGGATGCTCAAACAGGAAATGATGACCAATAGCATATAATACTGCTCTTTGGTTTGAAAAATAATAGGCCAGCCCTCCAAGCATATCATAAAAGTTAATCACCACGTCTGGCCGCTTTTGATTTATGACTTTCCTTATCTTCCAAATACTTTTCAAATAGACCGGGAACCTGACGAGATTGTACCATAAAGACCCTGCAAGCCTAATTCCTTTTCGGTTGCGAGTAAAAACAAAATTCGGGCTGCGGAAAAAATATATATCTTGACTGAATTCATCAAGCAGGTATTCCGGAAAAGGACGCTGGGAGTTTACTCCAAATAAAACAGTATCTATGCTATGCCCCCTGGCTTCGAGTATTTCTTTCAGGCAGATTGCCTGTGTCAGGTGCCCCCGGCCTTCCCCCTGGATGATGAACAGGTATTTCAGCATTTTTACAAATCCCCTATATTAAGTTACTCCTCTTTGCTAAGGGGGAATGATCCAGTTTATCAAAAGGTGTAAGCTGGGCATAGAGTTTGTCTGCTATATTCTTTAGCCCTCCTTTCACATCCGATTCTATGTTAACAGGCATTACAGGATCATGGAGGGAAAGTCGCAGCAAAAACCAGCCGCTTTCATTTTCATTCTTACAACTCACACGCAGTCCTTCATAATTTGGACTTACAATTTCCCAACCTGGCATTTCCCTGACTTTTTTCGTCAATTCATTAATTACCTGATTGCCATAATTTTTAAATTCATCATCAAGAATCGATAATCTGAATTCCTTGCTTTCAACGGGTCTCTTCAGATCAATAATCAAATCTTTAAGGTTCTTTCCCTGCGCCTTAAGTTTAGCCATTTCCACCAGAAGTTTGGCCACCAGATAGGCTCCGTCATCGAGAAAAAAGTTCTCTTTAAGCGCCGCATGACCGGAAGTTTCTATAGCAAGCCAGCTCTCTTCATTTTCCTCATTTAAACGTTTGGCCTCATTGATAACATTTTTATACCCCCTTTTAAATCTATGATGTTTCCCATGAAGGTGTTCCTCGATAAATTTTGTCAGTCCCTCTGAGGTTATCGAATCCGTAACTACAGTACTCCCGGGATGTTCCTTCAGCACAACAGCCGATATCATGGCAATAAGATCATTTCTGTTCACAGGATTACCCTCATCTGTGACAATAGCTGCACGATCCACATCTGTATCAAAAATAATTCCCAGGTCAGCCTGAGAATTTTTCACAGCCTGACATACAGAATCCATTGCCTCCTCATTCTCAGGATTAGGAATATGATTCGGAAATCTTCCGTCCGGCTCGAGAAACTGGCTTCCTTCTATATCTGCTCCAAGGGATTTCAAAACTTTTTCGGCGAAAAATCCCCCTGCACCATTTCCGGCATCAACGATTATTTTTAATCCCCCGAGGGGATAATGATAATTTTCTTTTTTGTTTGTACTTTTTCTTATATAATCGATAAGAAATTCAGAATAACGATCGATAAAGTTTATGGACTGTACATTCCCCTCCTTATTGATCTCCTGAAAATCACCTCTTTCAGCTATTTCAAGTATTTCAATGATATCATTTTTATCAACTCCTCCTGATTTTGTAAAGAATTTCAATCCATTACGGTTAAAGGGCAAATGGCTGGCCGTTAACATAACTCCACCAGTTGCATCAATCTTTGGATCCTTTGTTGTCATAAACATGGCCGGGGTAGAAGATAACCCACACTGATAGACCTCAGTGCCCATAAACTTCAATCCTTCAATAAAGGCTTTTTCGAGGATCGGACCGGAAAGTCGGGAATCAGTTCCTACCGCTACCTTTATTTTTCCCGTGTTTTTCCTTCTAAGCCAGCTCGCAAAACTTTTTCCCAATACAGTAACAACATCCGCTGTCAGGTTAACTTTCTCACCTTCAATTCCATCAAGAGCAACGCCCCTGATATCTGATCCATTTTGAAGTTTTTTCCAGTTCATTGGATTTAAATATTTTTAATGGTCAAGGTTTTCTCTCCGGTAAATTTATATTGTTTTCTTAAGCCAGGTTTGTTGTCAGGGGCTTCCGGCAAGATAATAATTTGCCATGCATAAAACGATCTAATATTTACACCTCTTGATACGAATTTTTCCATGTGACCAAATGTATAGGATACAAATATATGTACAAAAGATCATCAACGAAAATGAGGCCACGTCAAAAAATGCTTTTACCCAAAAGAAACTCATGTTGCCAACAATCGTGAAATGGATTGAAAGCGGTATCATAATTTGCAGTTCAGGTGTTGGTGTTTCCTTAAGTCCAAACCGTCATCCCAACCTTAGGGCCATGCTTTGCTGGGATGAAATAACTGCGAAGTTTTCAAGAAGGTTATCCCGTAAATGTCCTTTTGTTTGCCACGAAATTACCTGCCTGAAGGAAAGGTTTAAATATTTCGGAGGTTAACCTGAAAAAAGACCTTGAGGGAAGCCCCCATGAGAGGAATGTAAGGAAAATGATTAAGTATCCAGGCGGGACGATCAGATCTTTCCTTCCAGCATATACTCATCAGTATTACAAAAAACCTGACTGTAGAAATTATAATTCAATCGACTGGTCTCAAATTTACGGTTTAACTGAATGATGGGATGCTGAGGGTCAATTTTAAAATATTTTTGCAGATGCTTATCCGGCAATTTGGCAAGCATTTGCTGTTCCCCACCCCTAACCTCTATCTGGTAATTTCTTCGTAATACATCAAAAAGGGAGTTGTTCTCGAAATTTCTGGAAGTAAATCTTGGAAGATTAATATTTGGAAGAATGGTTATATCATAAAATACCGGCTTAGCGTTAACCAGTCGCAATCTTTCCATGTAAATACCTCCGGATTCTTTCTCATATTCTGTAAGCTCAAAGGTAAAAGCCTGCTCAAACTTTCTGATCTCAGGCTTTACGATAATCCTGGTTTGCAATTTCTCCTGGCCTATAACCGAGGTAATTCCGGTAATGGACAAAATTCCTGCACCCTTGGGTTTTCCTCTTACAATGCTTCCTTTTCCCTGCTGTTTTTTAATGTAGCCTTCATTCAATAATCGATCAAGGGCTTTTCGCACTGTTGGTCTTGTTACCTGATGTAAGGCACATAACTCACTTTCCGAGGGTAGCATATCCCCTTCATTATAAAGTCCATCTACTATATGCTTCCTCAGTTTTTCATATACCAAACGGTATTGAGGCAAATTTTTCATTTGACATTTTATTATAGGGATCAATATTCAAAGATAAACAAATTCTATAAGCAATAATATATGTTAACATCTTTTTATAAACATGTAAATATATTTTAATTTTATTTATTGTATTTTTAGTATTTATAACTATTTTTGTTTTGACTTATGTTTACAAGTTTTAATGTATAAGTTTACAAAAACAACAAAAAATGGCAGAACCGATCTTAATGCCAAAACAAGGGCAATCAGTTGAAAGTTGTATAATCACAGAATGGTACAAATCAAAAGGAGATAAGGTATCCCGGGGAGATCTTCTTTTCGCTTATGAAACTGACAAAGCTTCCTTCGAAGAAGAAGCTAAGCATGAAGGCATTCTTCTTGAAATTTTTTATGAGCAGGGTGATGAAGTTCCGGTACTAACAAATGTGGGAGTTATTGGAAATCAAGGGGAGTCGGTGGAGGAGTTTCGGCCCGGAGAAGCTCAGCCGGAAAAAGCCCCTGAAACCACGGCGGAAATAACCGGCCCGGAGGAGCAGATTGTTAAACCGGAAAGCTCATCGGATGTTACTCAAACTTCTGGTCCGATTACCCGCGATGGCCGGATAATCATATCTCCCAGGGCTAAAAAGCTTGCCGAATCCCAATCGGTTTCCTATCAAACAATTGTGGGAACAGGCCCGGCGGGAAGAATAATTGTAAGAGATATTGAAAAAGCCATTCAGGAAGGAGTTAAGCATACACATGCCGCCAGGGCACAAAAAGAAGAAAGAACGATCTGGCCCGGTTCGGGGACCGGTACCGGCGAAACCGTGAACTATGAAAATCTCAAAGCACCTGAGAATATGGTTTACGGTGTAGATTATGAAGAGGAAAAGCTCAGCAATATCCGGAAACTGATCGCGAAATCCATGTATGCCTCCCTGCAAAATTCGGCTCAACTCACCCATCACCTGAGTGCCGATGCCCGAAAAATATTGCAGTTAAGGAAAAAGGTGAAAGCGCTTCATAAAGAAGGCTTTCAATACAATATCACCCTGAATGACATGATCAGTTTTGCTACCATTAAAGCCATACGTAAGAATCCCGGGGCCAATGTTCATTTCCTGGGAGATTCCATCAGGAAGTTTAAAAAAGTACATCTTGGCCTGGCAGTAGACACGGAAAGGGGATTAATGGTTCCTGCATTAAGAAATGCTGATGATCTTTCCCTTACAGGGTTATCATCCCGCTTAAAAACACTGGCAGAAAGTTGTCGTAACGGAAGCGTGGATCCCGACTTGCTATCCAGTAAAGCCGGATCATTCACCATTTCAAATCTTGGCAATTATGGCGTTGAGATGTTTACTCCGATCATAAACATCCCGCAGGCCGCAATCCTTGGTGTGAACACCATAATTCAGCGACCGACTCAACTGGAGGATGGCAGTTTCGGATTTGTCCCTTACCTGGGACTTTCTCTCACCTATGATCATCGGGCACTAGATGGCGGACCGGCCACAAAATTCCTCGCAGATATAAAATATGAAATTGAAAACTTCAAAACAGAAATTATTTAAAGATGTATGAAATTGCAATTATTGCAGGAAACCCTGCCAACTGCGGAGCGATATTAGAGTCTGATCATCACGACACAACATCTCTATGAGAGATGCAAAAGGGGAAGGCAATTCTTCCTCATCCCGGAGTGGTAGCATCACAAGAACCGTATTTGCAGTTTAAAAAACATAAAAATCATAAAAAGCTAAAAAAATGCCAAAAGTTCAGTTTCTTAATCCAAAAGAGATCAGAAAATCAGGGATGCTGGAGATTCCTTCCATTCCTGTGAATCAATACAATAAATCAATAAAACAAGAATCAGCCAATTACAGTAAAGACGATTTTGTCCGGATTTTCCATGACATGGTTGTCATCAGAGAATTTGAAACCATGCTCAACCTGATCAAAACTACCGGTGAATATAATGGCATCCCCTATTCACACCCGGGTCCGGCTCATCTTTCAATTGGTCAGGAAGCTGCTGCCGTGGGTATGGCTTACCATTTAAATGAAGAGGATTATATTTTCGGATCGCATCGTTCACATGGAGAGATTCCGGCAAAAGGACCCTCGGCAATCCCCGGAATGGCAGAAAAAAAGCTAATGGACATTATGAAAGGAC
>CAZQOV010000077.1:0-14617 GCA_964595055.1 uncultured Bacteroidaceae bacterium
TGAAAAAATATTTGGGCCTCAAAAAGCAAAAACAGGGGAACAGGATATTCAAAAGTCGCCCAGCAAAAAGCCCATCAGAAAAAAACCGGCCGATACCAAAGCAACAGCTGAAAAAAGTGCTAACAGAAGTAATAAAGATGAGAATAAAAGCGATGAAAAAAAAGAAAAAGTAAATAATCCCGAAGAGAATTCTTGACAACCCTGGTTTAATTTTTCCGAAATGAGCAATGATAAAGTAATTGTTTATACCAGCAATAAAGCATATGAGATTGAATTGCTTAAGAATTATCTTGTTGATCACGATATCATCTCTTTTTCAATCAACAAACAAGATTCCAGTTATCACTTCGGTGAAATTGAACTTTATGTAAATAAAGATGATGCAATCAGAGCAAAGCGCTTAATAAGCAAATTTAAAAGTTGAAGAATTTATTAATAAGGTCAATAAGCGGAATTTTATTTGTGCTGGTTGTAGCCGGACTTTTATTTATCCATGAAATCGGGATGTTTCTTCTTTTTCTGCTTATCAATATTTTTGGCTTAATTGAATTTTACAATCTATCCTATAAAAGTAAGTTTTTACCCTATAAACTCCCGGGAATTGTTTCGGGAGTTTTTGTTTTTGGTCTTGCTTACCTGGCTGCCTCATTTATCATGCCCTTAAAGTACCTGATGTTTTCCGTACTAGTAATTCCCGCTCTTGGCCTTATCCCATTGTTTTATAAATCTTCCACCCTTTTTAAATCCTGGGGACCTACTGTTATGGGTCTCCTTTACATTAGTATTCCCTTGTCGCTTATTCCGTTTATTGCCTTTCAAAGCGGTGAATATCGCTTTGAATTGCCTCTGGGAATCTTCATTATAATCTGGCTTTTTGACAGTTTCGCTTATCTTACAGGATCAAAACTGGGAAAATCCAGGATGTTTCCCTCCGTTTCCCCAAAAAAAACATGGGAAGGCGCTGTGGGAGGCCTGATCTTTGCCATTGGAGGGTCCATTATACTGGGAATTTATTTTAAGATTTTAGGCATTCAACAATGGATTGTTCTTGCTGTTTTCATATCCATAACCGGAACACTGGGTGATTTTATGGAATCAGCCCTGAAGCGAAATGTAGAAGTTAAGGATTCCGGTTCCCTTTTACCCGGTCATGGAGGCACCCTGGATCGCTTTGATTCGTTTTTCTTTTCAATTCCTTTTGTATTCACCTACCTTTACCTTTTCGTTTTTTGAATGCCATGAAAAAATGAGCTTGCATAAATACGCATGAAAAAACAATAAGATGCAATATGCCTGATCTCAGGTGGGTATACAACAATAGCGTGTAATTATTAAAAAAAACTGTTTATGAAAATAAGAATACACAGAGAAGGCACAAAAATAATTGCACTGTTTGCAATTTTCCTGATGGTGGTGAATTATTTTTTTTATCGCTACCTGGATCCACCTGTCCTTAACTATATTTTTAACCTCATCTCTTTACTGTTCCTGATTTTTATATTTCGTTTCTTCAGAAAACCTGTTCGACAGCCACAATTCAGAGAAGATCTTATTTTTTCAGCAGCCGATGGGAAGGTCGTGGCAATAGAGGAAGTATTTGAAGCGGAATATTTTCAGGAAAAAAGACTTATGATCTCGGTCTTTATGTCTGTTTGGGATGTACATATAAACTGGTTTCCCACTTCATCGGAAGTAAAATATTATAAATACCATCCCGGAAAATACCTGGTAGCCTGGAACCCCAAATCTTCTGAACTGAATGAAAGAAATACCACAGTCATAGAGACCGGGGACAAGACGGAGATATTGATCCGTCAGATCGCAGGATTTGTTGCCCGCCGTATCAAATATTTTGCTAAAGTAGGGGAAAAGGTTAAGCCTGGAGATGAGATGGGCTTTATAAGATTTGGGTCCCGGGTCGATATCTATCTTCCCCTGAATTCAGAACCAACCGTAAAACCCGGCGATAAGGTAAAAGGAATAATTACGCCCATTGCGTTGTTAAAAAAGCCTTAATTCCGCTTTTTTAACAGCAGGTTAACATGGCCTGGATAAGCTCTCCCTTATCTTTGAATCAATTCAAACTAAAAAAATCTGAGTCATGAAAAAATTATTAGCCATTGTAACAGTAGTTGTATTTTTTATCGCAGTTTCAGCACCTGTTTATTCCGCAGATGTTAAAAGTCCGGTTGTGGTAAATGTAGATGAAGAAAAACCAAAAACCGCGGAAAACAAAAAAGAAGCTAAGAAGGATAAGCAGAAAGCTGCTGACTGTCAGACAAAAGAAAAAAAATCTGACTGCAGTACAAAAAAATCAAAAACTTGCGGAGACAAGGGTAAATAAGTAATGATTAATGCGTTTGTTGACAAGCCGTCTTTCCTTCGGAGAGGCGGTTTTTTTATTGTTTAATACCTGAATATTCCTATTTTTACAACTTAACTCAAACCCGGTAAAGATGAAAGATGATAAGATTCTAAAAGTCAGTGAAGATGTCACCTGGATAGGTATCCTTGATTATGATATCGTCACCTTTGATATCGTGATGGAAACAGAATACGGAACTACCTATAATTCTTACTTCATCGATGCGGATAAGAAAACGATTATTGATACCAGCAAGGCCAAATTCAGGAATAGTTACTTGGAAAAGGTAAAAAAAGTATGTAATCCTGAAGAAATTTCCTATATCGTATTAAACCACACAGAACCCGATCACTCCGGCAACCTTGCAGCACTTCTTGAAATGGCTCCCGATGCAATAGTGGTAGGTAGCGGACAGGCTATAAAATACCTTTCAGACATCACTGACAAAGAATTTAAGACCCGGAAAGTTAAAGACGGTGATGTAATTGACCTGGGGAACAAAACGCTCAGAATAATTGGAGCTCCGAACCTTCATTGGCCCGATTCAATTTATACCTATCTTGAGGAGGATAAGCTATTATTTACCTGCGATTCCTTCGGTGCCCACTATTGTGATGAAAAAATGTTTGACGATGAAATAGAAAGTTATGACGAGGCATTTAAATACTATTTCGATGTAATACTGAGACCTTTTAGCAAGTTCATGCTCAAGGCAATTGAAAAGATCAAACCTTTGGAGATTAATGCGATTTGTCCTGGTCATGGCCCGATATTACGTGCTGAGTGGAAAAAATACCTGGATCTTTCGGAAAAATATGCAAAAGAATACCTTGACAAAACCAATTCACTGAAAAACAGAGTACTGATCGCTTACATTTCTGCTTACGGATTTACAGCAGAAATGGCTCAAAATATTTTTAAAGGACTTGGCCATGCCGGCGATATTGAAGCAGAACTTATCGATATAGAAACGATGTCGCTTGGAGATATGGAATCCAGGCTTGTACAGGCAGATGCTATCATTATCGGTTCACCTACCATTAATCAGAATACCCTCTTGCCTGTTTACAGGTTCTTTTCAGTTGTGAATCCCATTCGCGATAAAGGAAAGCTGGCCTCGGCCTTTGGTTCTTATGGTTGGAGAGGAGAGGCGGTTCAACTTATTCAGGATCACCTGGCGAATCTAAAGTTCAAAATTGCCCTGGATGGTCTGGGAGAAAAATTCTATCCGCACAATGATAAGGCAGAAAAATTTATCGCCTTCGGAAAAGAATTTGGAGAAAAAGTTCTGGAATCACAAAAAGCATAATCACTTTTCATCAAAGTGCATACATTAGAGCGGATATGAGAAATTAGAATTATTCCGGTTACTGCCCCATTTTCGTTAAATATTCCTTCACGCTTGCTTCTATATCTTTAGCCTTTAATGGCACATCTTCCATGATGATCTTCGATTGATTGTAATATTCCTCTCTTAAGGCGAGAGTTTCACGAATATAATTGAATAATTTGCCTTTCGACATTCCTTTGATAAGAGGGCGCTTTTTATTGGAGGCCCTTAACCGCCGAAAAAGGCTCTCCACGTCATGTTTCAAATAAATGGTGATCCCACGGGTATTCATCCATTCCATATTATCATAAAAACAAGGAGCACCACCACCGGTTGAGATTACGGCGTCTTTTAGAATTTCAAGCAACCGAAGATTTTCTGCTTCCATCACCCGGAATTTATTTTCTCCGTAAGAAGAAAAAATCTTACTGATCTTTTTAGATTCCTTGTTTTCGATGAATTCATCAAGGTCAATAAAATTATATTCCATTCTCCGGGCCAGCTTTCTTCCCAGAGTGGTTTTTCCGCTTCCCATGAATCCAATTAGAAATATCTTCATGGATCATTCCAGATTTAATGACATTTGTCCCGAATCTGAGGAATACTCATTATCAGATTCCTCCTGCTCCCTTTCCGGGGTAACTTCTTCTGGCTTGTTTAAGGGCTCCAGTTCCTTAATAACAGAAACTTCATATGTAGATAATCGTTTCCCCCTTGCCCGATAACTTTTAACTCCAATAAAATCAGCAGCTTCGATTATTTCTGATTCTCTGGATTTGTTCTTTCCTCCGAAAACAATTTCAAGCCTGGGATAATCAACCTCGGTAATCCGGATAAGTTCAGATTTAGGATTATCGCCTATAAAGCTCTGAAGTTTTTCATTATTCTCAAACCTGAATCGCTTTAGATAATAATAATCCTGATCGGCATCGAAATAAGCCACTGAAAAAATCTTGCTTTCCTTGAATTTTTCAATCATCAACAAGTCATTTTCAAAATGATTGGTGAGATCAAAGTTCGTTGTACGAAAAGTACCGGATTTGGTAACCACCAGTAATCGATCATTTCCACTGAATTCGCCAAGAAACATTCCCCGGCCATCAACATTTAAACGCTTAACATCCTCATCAAACCAGATTTTTCTGCCTCCCAAGGTTGATTCCCCTTTTTCCTTTAAAATCACCTTATGTACAGCATGTTTGGTAACAATATTTCCCATTGCACCCTTTCCCTTAATATCGAGTACGCTGAAATCAATTTCCAGAATAAGGTTTTTCAATCGCGGACGAGGTTTAAGGTACACCTTCACCACCTCGGCCTCCCCGTTTGGATTGGCCGTCATGTAGAGGATACGAGAGTTTTTATGCTCCTTGATAAAACTGTATTCCTTCTCCCGACTTATGCCGGTTACAGGAGCCCTTTTCATCATGGTATTTCCTGTATTCCCGTCATAATAAATGACATTATAAATCGTCCGTTTATCGTTCCTTTTAAAAACCCCGATATGCATGATGTCTTTCCCGACAAAGACTTTATCGTCTACTTTATTCACTACATACGATCCGTCTTTCAAAAAGGTAATGATCTCATCAATATCAGAGCACTCCCCTACATATTCATCTTTTCGTAAGCCGGTACCAAAGAAGCCTTCCTTGCGGTTTACATATAACTTTTGATTGGCAGCCACAACCTTGGTAGCTTCGATACTCTCAAAACTCCTTATTTCTGTCTTTCTCTCCCTTCCCTTTCCATATTTCTTTTTTATCTGACGGAAATAGTTGATGGTATAATTAATAATATTATCCAGATGATTCTGAACTTCCTCTATCTCATTGTCCAGTCCTTTAATATATTCATCCGCTTTCTTTATATCGAACTTCGATATTCTTTTGATCTTAATCTCCGTAAGGTGAACGATATCGTCAAGCGTTACCTGCCTTCTAAGCAGTTTCTTGTAAGGTTCAAGTCCTTTATCAATGGTCTCAATGACAGCTTCCCAGGTTTCACATTCTTCAATCTGTCGATAGATTCTTTTTTCAATGAATATTTTTTCGAGTGAAGAAAAATGCCATTGTTCCTGAAGTTCGGAAAGTTTGATCTGTAATTCTTTCTTCAGGAGTTTAAGGGTATTGTCGGTATTGATTTTCAATATATCACTGACACCTACAAATCGGGGCTTGTCCTCTTCAATTACACAGCCATTTGGTGAAATAGAAACTTCACAATCTGAAAAGGCATATAAAGCATCAATGGTTTTATCAGATGACACATTTGCTCCCAGATGGATCAGCAATTCAACATTCTCTGCAGTGTTATCATCAATTTTTTTGATCTTTATCTTGCCTTTATCATTGGCCTTTAGTATAGAGTCTATGACACCGGTGGTGGTCTTCCCAAATGGAATTTCCCGGATCACCAGGGTTTTTTTGTCCAGTTTTTCGATCTTCGCCCTTACCTTAACCGCTCCTCCTCTTAAACCATCATTATACCTTGAAAAATCTGCCATTCCTCCTGAAGGAAAGTCCGGATATAATTCAAAGGGTTTATTTTGAAGGTATGCAACAGATGCGTCAATCAACTCATTAAAGTTGTGGGGAAGAATCTTGGATGCCAGCCCAACCGCAATTCCCTCTGCTCCCTGGGCCAGTAAAAGTGGAAATTTAACAGGAAGGGTTACCGGTTCCTGATTGCGACCATCGTAAGACAACTTCCAGTCGGTGGTTTTGGGATTGAACACCACCTCCAGCGCAAATTTTGATAATCGGGCCTCGATATATCTCGGTGCTGCAGCACTGTCGCCGGTCAGAATATTTCCCCAGTTTCCCTGTGTTTCTACAAGCAGGTCTTTTTGCCCGAGCTGCACAAGGGCATCACCTATGGAAGCATCCCCATGAGGATGATACTGCATGGTATGACCAATGATATTTGCCACTTTGTTAAACCTGCCATCATCCAGTCTTTTCATGGCATGTAGAATTCTTCTCTGCACTGGTTTCAGGCCATCATTCATATGAGGAACCGCCCTCTCCAGGATTACATAAGAGGCATAATCCAGGAACCAGTCCTCATACATCCCATTAAGATGCTTCACTGTAGGCAGATCAGTACCACCTCCCTCAGAACCGGCATCAAACTGCTCCTGTTCAAAATCCTCGGGTTTCGCATTTAAATTAATGTCGTCCATTCGTTTTAAAAAGCTTATTCAACTTCCTCTGGTTCCTCAACTTTTTCGGGTTCTTTCTTCTCCTTTTCAGTAGGCTCAGATTGTTTTCTTTCCTCAATCACCTCCGCGATAACCTCTTCTTCTTCCGCTGCATAATCTTCCTCTAAGCGCAGATTATCAATAATAAAATCCTGGCGATCCGGAGTATTTTTCCCCATATAGAATGTAAGAAGATCATGAATGCTGTCGTCTTTTGACATTCTCACCGGTTCAAGGCGGATCTCATCTCCAATGAAGTTTTTAAATTCTTCGGGGGAAATCTCGCCCAGACCTTTAAAACGGGTAATCTCTGCATTCTTGCCTATTTTTGAAATCGCATTTCTTTTCTCTTCATCCGTGTAACAATAAAATGTCCTTTTTTTGTCACGCACACGAAAAAGAGGAGTTTTTAAAATATACAGGTGCCCTTTTCTTACAAGATTTGGGAAAAACTGAAGAAAAAACGTTATTAACAGCAAGCGAATGTGCATTCCATCAACATCAGCATCGGTGGCAATTATTACCTTCTTATACCGCAGAGTATCAAGACCCTCTTCTATGTTCAGTGCGGCCTGAAGCAGATTAAACTCTTCATTTTCATACACAATCTTCTTTGTCAGACCAAAGGTGTTCAAGGGTTTTCCCTTTAAACTGAAAACCGCCTGCGTATTTACATTTCTTGATTTAGTAATGGACCCGGAAGCAGAATCACCCTCTGTGATAAAGATCATGGTTTCATCCTTCTGGTCATGATTAGAGTTATAATGTATTCTGCAATCTCTTAATTTTCTGTTGTGTAAACTGGCTTTCTTTGCTCTTTCCTTGGCCAATTTTTGAATCCCCGAGATCGCTTTTCTTTCCTTCTCCGATTCCAGGATCTTTTTTAAAAGCTGATTGGCAGTTTCCGAATTCTTATGTAAATAATTATCAAGGCTCGTAGTCAGAAAGTTCATAATATAATTCCTGACGGAGGCTCCTCCAGGAGCAATATCCTTTGATCCCAGCTTGGTCTTTGTCTGAGATTCAAATACCGGCTCTTCAACTTTAATGCTTATGGCTGCAATAACCGATGCACGGATATCAGAGGCATCAAAATCCTTTTTATAGAAATCACGAATTGTTTTAACAAGCGCTTCACGAAATGCGATAAGATGCGTTCCTCCCTGGGTGGTATGCTGACCGTTGACGAAGCTATAATACTCCTCGCCGTATTGATTGCCATGAGTAAGAGCTATTTCAATATCATGATTCTTGAGATGAATTATTGGATACAAAGGTTCCTCATTCATATAATCATTGAGGAGGTCAAGGAGTCCGTTTTTGGAAAGAAAAGTCTTTCCGTTAAAGATAATTTTTAAACCGGCATTGAGGTATACGTAGTTTTTCAGCATGCTTTCCACGTATTCTTCAATGAAATTAAAATTACCGAATAACTCTTCATCCGGGACAAAGCGAATGCTTGTCCCATTTTTCCCATCGCTATGTGATTCAGTAGAATCTTCGATCAGCCTGCCAGTTTCAAAAAACGCAGATTTGGCTTTCCCTTCCCGAACCGATTCTATAAAGAAATTAGCACTTAAGGCATTGACAGCCTTGATACCAACTCCATTGAGACCAACCGACTTTTTAAACACTTTGGAATCATATTTTGCACCCGTATTCATTTTGGATGCCACATCCACTACCTTACCAAGTGGAATTCCTCTTCCATAATCCCTGACACTTACTTCGTCTTCATTAATATTCACTTCGATAACTTTGCCATATCCCATCATGAATTCATCGATCGAATTATCGATAACTTCTTTCAACAATACATAAATGCCATCATCCTGTGAAGAACCATCCCCAAGTTTTCCGATATACATTCCCGGTCTTTTCCGAATGTGTTCTTTCCAGTCAAGTGTCCGTATACTTTCTTCTGAATAATTCGCGCTCATAACATTCTTCCTGATTTCGACAAATATATAGAAAAGTTAATGTCCTGATATATATGATTTTTCAACAATTAATTTAATGCTCAGGCATTCAATAATTTGATTAAAATGAATTGTTAACAACTTAAAGCAACAACGCGGAATCGTGTTTTCTTATTAGGGTAATACATCCCCGCAGTATCAAAGTCCCATATCCATTCATCCGCATACTTACCCGCAGGAAGCTCAACATGGATTAGTTTTTTGGAATTTATGGTTTTGTCTTTAAAATTCTCCGTCATTTCTTCCACATCAAATATCAGGCATGAGTCAGACCCCAGCAGTTTCAAATGTGAATCCTGCACAAATTTACGCAATTCATTCCACTCTTCTTCTTTAAGCTTAACAAATTTCTTCAAATAATCAACCAACAAAATATCCAGTTGATTCAGGATATTGAGTGATATATAAAATGTGTCAGCATTTGGAATTGGAGAAGCTTTTTGAAGTTCCTTCAGGCTATGCTCTTCTCCGGATTTTATTGTTTCCTGTGCAAACTGGTATACATTTTCAATCATTCCTCCTGTAATATCAGATAATACAGCTGTTACGCCCGGATAGTCCTTTATTTTACGAAGAACCTGAGGAGGATGATGGATATCGATGAGTCGGATATCCTTACAAACTTTATAAACAGCCTCAAGCGGAAAGTCCAGTAACCATCCGCTCCCAAGAACAGACAATGACTTAGGATTCTTTGCCCTGATGCATTTCAGGATGAATTCCATCGTATTTTTCCGATGGTTGTCCCATCCCTCATGCTCCCGTAAATACCGGTTCATAATCCCTTTTTGATCTCGGTAATAATTCATTTTTCGCAGGATCTTTCTGCCAGGATAAGCAGCATCCGTGCTAATTTCTGATTTTATTAAGCTCATTTTCGATCAATTCCTGATATTTCAAACGGGTTTCTTTTATCGTAAGTTCATTATATTCCTCATAAGACACCGGATCAAGTACTTTCAATAACATGCTTTGTTTCCCCCTTAGGCTCCAGCCTTGCTTGGGTATGGCCCGTGATGTACCATCAAGTACAATGGGGAGAATATCTGCCTTCAAATCATGGGCCAGGAAAAAGGCTCCTTCTTTAAACCGATTTAACCTCCCGTCTTTTGATCGGGTTCCTTCCGGAAAAATCATCAGTGAAGTCCCCTGGGAATAGACTTTTTCCGCCTGCCTCTTAAAAAGCGTATAGGAATCCGGATGATTCCGGTATACTTTCACCGACCGGTTTAAGGAAAGCACCCAGCCTACAAAAGGCAACCTGAAATTCTCCACTTTTGACGTCCAGCGAAAGTGCTTAAAAAGGCTGTATATAACAACAATATCTGCAAGGCTTTGATGATTTGAAATTATAACATATGCCCTGCTGTCATCAAATTTATTCCTGTCGACAATTTTTAGTTTCCAGAGAGGATTGATCCATATGTACTGCGCTCCCCAGAAACAGGAAAACAGGTGTACAACGCTCAGTTTTTTATCCCACCAGAAAGTAAAAAGCCATAAAAGCAATATCACCGGAGTGAATAATACGGATGACAGCAGGAACCAGATCCATAACAGGATCGATAGACTTTTCAGAAGAATATTCTGCATAATAAATGTGTGTATACAGATTTAAGCGAGGACAAAAATAACTAATATCCTTTATCCGGAAGCATCAATTCAAAACAAATTCGTTCTGACTTTCTTATACATAAATTATTACCCAGATTGACCAATTCCGCTCAATCGCTTCACTATTAATGCTCAACCCAGGTTTTATTTTATTTTGAGAAGTTTCATTGTTAATCTAAATTTGTGTGCCTTAAATTTAATAGCATTTCCAGGTCAAATTGATATCAAATGTTCATAATAATGAGAAAAAGCCTCCCTTTTGCAAGCATTCTTGTCCTTTTTATTCTTTTCTCCTGCACAAAAAAAGATAATTCTCCATCATTTGTCTGTAATTACGATTTTGCGCAACTGGCCATTGAGTATTTTGAAACAGGAGACACTATTCTTATAGAAAAAATAGCCGGCACCGGAGGTGCAAAACATATCTTTAATCACGCTAAACAGTTTAGCAGGGAAGATTTTGACTATGGGCTTCCTCTTAAATCAAGGTACGATATGATCAAAGCACTTCTTTCTCCCTTTGAAGAGAAAAAGCAATTTCTCCCCGGATATAAAAAAGCCCTGACGTATGCAAAAGACAGTGTAGAAAATACTGGCATAGTTAGCCGTATTGTAATGGAATATTTACCGGCAGATTTTACTTTCAGAGATTCTACCTTCTTATTTTTTACCATTGGTTATGATCTGGGTGTAAGCTTTGATGGAAATTCCAGTCTTAATCTTGCTCATTCTCATTACCTGAAAAATCTCAAAGAGATAAAATTTTATTCCATTCATGAGATGCACCATGCAGGTTTTCTGCAGGTTAAAAACAGTTCTTTGCCCTCAATCGATTTTAAGAATCATGCGGAAGTTAAATCATTTATTGAGTATTTTACACAACTTGAAGGCATGGCAACTTATGCGGCTTATGGTATACGAAAAGTGGAAAAAGAATTACATACAGATAAAGATTACATCGCATTGCAGAACGATTCACTGATGAATAAACTTGAACAAGAATATTTCAAGATCTACGGGCATTTCAGTGAAAATCCTGACGCTTCTGTTACAAAAGAAGATTGGGAGCTCATATTTCAACTCTCAGGTAAAAGATTATGGTACAGGGTTGGAGCAAGAATTGCTGAGGATATTGATTCCATCCATGGCCGTGAATATCTGACAAATTTAATCAGGGCCAATCCAGCCAGGTTTATTGAAGAATATCTTTCTCTTAAAAATATTTCCGGGTAAAACCTTCCCCTTGAATTATGACTTTTCACAGTTTTTGATAATCCTTTTCAGCCAGGAAAAGTATTACTGATTTGTTTTCCCGCTACTTATATACTTGATTTTTGGCATGTTGTGAAATCTATGTGCTTATTCTCTATATAATGGCATGATCATTAAACCATAAAACAGTTGAGTTAATCTATCCTGAAATAAAATCTTCAGTTATGAAACAAATAGCATTAATTACCACCGGAATTCTATTGTTTGTATTCACTGGGTTGAATGCTCAATACAATTTTGCGCTTGGTTTAAGGACAGGAGGCACAACAGGTTATTACGCTTAAAAAAATCACTACCAGCTATACGGCTATTGAGGGTATAGTAAAAATTTGGAACGATGGTCTCTCCATTACCGGGTTATATGAAAAACATCCCGGAGCTCCGGGAAATTTTCACTGGATATATGGTGCAAGAGCCCATATCAGCTTTTATGAAGATAATTTGAGAGGAAAATCTTTCCCAGCCTGGTACGCCGATCATCCGGGTGATATTGATGACGGAGCTATTGGTTTTGGTATTGATGCCGTGGGAGGACTTGAATTCTTCTTTGAAAAAATTCCTTTTGCTATCAGCTTTGAGCTCAAGCCTTTCTTGAATTTACCACTTCGGATAATATCTGGGTATCGCTTGATCCGGGCTTCGGGATAAAACTGACTTTCTAAGTCTTTTCCAAATAAGCAGGCATTTAAACATTTACATTAAGGAAATTGTTTAAATGGAAAGAAATGATTTTCTCTGAACAGGCCTGCTCATAAACTTACAGTAAATACTGTTTGTGAGCATGTTAGCCCTAATATTATAAACAGGCATGAATTCATCAGGCTAAAAAAACAGAAAACCATGTCCATATTATATATATTTACCCTTTGGGTTGTTCCGCTTATCATGGGAGGTTACAAAGAAGAGATACTGTTAGATTTCAGAGACCAGGAGGAAATTCCGGAATGGCTGATCATTAATGATGCAGTAATGGGTGGAGTTTCAACCAGTGATATCGAATTTATACCTGCCGGTTACCTGAAATTTACCGGCAATGTATCGCTTGAAAATAATGGGGGATTTGCCTCGTTCAGAACCCAGGCGAAAGTATTTAATCTCAATAAATTCGAGGGCATTAAGATCCGGGTAAGAGGAGATGGAAAAAGATACAGTTTCCGGCTAAGATCAGATAACTCTTATTACGGTGTTGCTTATGCAGCAGATTTTCAAAGCATCAGAGATGAATGGCAGGAAATTGAAATTCCATTTCGTGATTTTACGGCCCGCTATCGTGGAAGAATTGTCCTCGATACAGAGCAACTGGATAAAGAAAACATCCGGCAACTCGGCTTCTTGATTTCTGACAAACAGGAAGGAAAATTTGCACTCGAGATTGATTGGATAAAGGCTTACTCCTATTAGTGCTGCATCAGGAATTCATCAGGGTCAGAACATTCCCGAAATAAATTCATCCACGGTCATATGCTTGAAGTAATCGTTAAATCTGAATTGGGCCAGTGTGTTTCGTATTTCTTCAGGATCATGCTTAACTCCCGATAATGCCGTTTCTATGGTTCCGATATCGTACTTATGGAAGAAATCCCCGTATATCTTCACATCTTTCATTATTCCTTTTTCTACGTCGATGTGAAATTCAATTGTACCCCCACTGGTTTTTACCAGTTTTTCGAAATTATATTTGGGTGAATACCCAAAATTCCATTCCCACAGGGAAAATTTTTCATCCCGTATTTTTTCGATTTTTTCGACATCCCCGGAAGTCAATTCATAAATCCTTGAATCGGCGTACTTTTCCATGATGTGTCTCATAATCCGGTCAGAAAATTCGGTCACATCCATTTTTTCTTCGAGGTGCTCACTGATATTGGTTACCCTTGACCGAACTGACTTCACGGCTTTATCCTTAAATTTCAAAGGATTCACCTTGAGCGCTTTGGTAAGATCTGAAATCACAGAAGAATAGAGGATGGTACCATGGTGCAGGGTCCTGTTTTTCCAAACGTGTTCGGCATTTCCGCTAAATTTTTTCCCTTCGATGGTAATGTCATTTCTTCCCTCAAATTTTGCATTTACCCCCATTTTCTGAAGAACTTCAATAATGGGCAGGGTGAATTTTTTAAAATCAACAAGATGGCCTTCATCTCCGGTACGGATAAAAGTGAAGTTCAGATTCCCCAGGTCATGAAAAACCGCTCCTCCGCCTGAAATTCTTCTCACCACTTTAATTTTTTTCTCCCTCACATAATCAAGATTAATCTCTGCCAATGTGTTCTGATGTTTCCCCACAATAATGGCATTAGCATTTCTCCACAGCATAAAGATGTCTTCAGTGAAATTCTTCAACATATACTCTTCTGCTGCAAGATTGAAATAGGGATCGGTATTCTTATCCTGTATACAAAGCATAGTCATATTTTTTGATCAGGCAAAAATAAGAAAAAAATCTCTCCGGGTAAGCCTGATAAGGTTGATGATCAAACTTTCAGTTTTCCGTATAATATCAAATTGAAGTTTTCAGTTGCGAAATGCAAGAAAATTAACCGCACTTTTGTCTGTGCCCTCCCCAGAGCACGAAACTCCAAAACAGCTTGCTATTCAATATTCCTCTCTGTGGTTCTCAGGTACCCTGTGATTCAAAAACTCTTTGTGATTTAATTGCTTACTGCCGAGATTCGGGTCAGCCTGTGATCCAAATATACTTCCAGACATATTGCAATTTTAAGTTGACGGGTAGGCCTGCCTGTAAGCAATTCTGTCGGATTGCAGAGATCCTTCCCTTCGGGGAAGTAGCCGATGCAAAACTTGAACAACATGTTGGTTAATGTTTTAAATTAAGCGCCTGTTTATAAGTCTTT
>CAZQOV010000078.1:0-14522 GCA_964595055.1 uncultured Bacteroidaceae bacterium
GCCGTGGCTCTCAGCGTGGGGCTGTCGCGCGGCATCATTCATCCGATCAACGATGGTTAAACTTATGTGCCACTCCTCTGTTGGACGAAAATAGTGAACTGGAAGAGATTCTTTTGTGTTTTAATGACATTTCTGAAAAGAAAATCATTGAGTCGGAATTATTTGATTCTAAATCCCGTTATGAGGTCATTTTTAATGCTGTTAATGACGGAATCTTTTTATTTGATCATGATGATTTTTCATTAATTGATGTTAATGAGCCAATTATCAGGATGTTTGGGTATTCAAGGGAAGAGATTTTGAGAATGAACATTGGTGAGCTCAGTGATTCTGAAAATGGTTTTACTGCAGAAAAAGTCAGACGGTATGCAGAAAAAGCAGTTGAAGGAGAAATAATGACTGCTGAATGGCTGGCCAAAGATAGAAACAACAATTGTTTCTGGGTTTATACGATTCTTAAAGTTCTTAAAATCGGAAGGCAAAAGGTGCTCATGAGCATTGTGAGAAATATTGACGAGCAAAAACGAACCCAAAATTCTCTTCAAAAAAGCCAGGAACATTTCCGGGCTCTTACTCAAAACTCCCCGGATGTAATAATGCGCTTTGATAAGCAACAAAGACATTTGTTTGTAAACGATAAAATTCATGATCTGATCGGGATTGCTCCGGAAAAATTCATTAATAAAACGCACGAGGAAATGGGGATTTTTCCCGATCATCTATGCCGGTTATGGGAAATGAATATAAAAAAAGTGTTTGAATCCGGTGTTGCACATGCTACAGAATTTTCTTTACCGGCAATGGGAAAGTGGATCGATATAGAATGGAGATTATTTCCGGAATTTGATGAGCATAACCGGGTTGAAAGTGTTGTTGCTGTAGCCAGAGATGTTTCGGAAAGTAAACGGCATGAAACGATACAGAATGTTTTGATTGAAATAGCAAATGCAGTTAACAATACCAGAAATCTGGATGAACTTTTCCTGCAAATACAAAAGTCACTTGGAGATGTTATTGATACACGGAATTGTTATGTTGCCCTGTATGATGAGAAAACAGATACCCTCACGCTGCCCTTTCACCAGGATGAAAAAGATACCTTCAAAGAATTTCCGGCTGGAAAAACGGTAACAGGATATGTAATTAAAACAGGGAAAGCACAACTTGTAAATCTGGACAGAGTTGAAGAATTAGAGCGGACTGGTGAAATCGAACCCATCGGAGCTCCCTCTGTGTCCTGGCTTGGGGTACCTTTGCAAATAGCCGAGAAAATCATTGGGGTCTTTGTAGTTCAGAGTTATACTGAAGATATTCTATATACAAATGAGGATGTTCAGCTTCTTGAATTTGTTTCAGATCAGATTGCTCTGGCAATTGAAAGAAAAATAGATCAGGATAAACTGAAAAATAATCAACTGAGGCAACGAAGGATCATTGAGTCTTCACCAGACGGTCTGGTGGTTATTGACATGGATGGGAAAATTCTGGATTGCAATTCTACTTTTGGGGAACTTTTAAGAAAGGCAACTGAAGAAGTTAAAGAGAAAAACTTCTTCGAATTTGTGACTGATGAAGAAATTATTAAGGTTCAAAATATCCTAAATGAGACCTTAAAGACTTCTTATTCAAAGAATTTTGAATTTGTAATGAGAAGGGGCGACGGCAGTCGTTTTTTTACCGAAACCAGTTTTGGTCTGATCCATGGAGATGACGATAAGGAAGGAAGTTTCGTTATCGTGATCAAAAATATTGATGAACGTAAGGCCTATGAGGATAATTTAAAAATAGCAAAAGAGAAAGCAGAAGAATCAGATCGTCTTAAGACTGCTTTCCTGTCAAACATGTCGCATGAGATCAGAACCCCCATGAATGCGATCATTGGTTTTGCAGAATTGTTATCCAGGCTAAAAACATCCGAGGAGGAGAAAACAGAATACATCAAGCAAATAAACTTTGCTGCAGATACCCTGATGAAACTTATTGATGATATTATTGATATTTCCAAGATTGAAGCGGGTCAGTTGAAGATGAATCCTTCTCTTTTCCATCTTGAACCTTTGTTTGAGGAATTACATTCCATGTTCAGGAAATCGCTGGAAAGGCAAAATAAAGCACATATTCACTTTGTTGTGGAGAACCATCATGATATCAAAAATGTGCAACTGCATACAGATGATTTTCGCTTGCGGCAGGTTTTTTCCAATTTATTGAGCAATGCGATCAAATTTACCAGCACCGGAAAAATTTCTTTTGGGGTAAAATCGATAAAAAACGGAAAAATTTGCTTTTTTGTAAAAGACAGTGGTGTGGGTATCAGTGAAGATAAACAAAAGTATATATTTGACAGATTTCGGCAAGGACACGAGAGTAAGGAAAGTTTTTACGGAGGGACCGGTCTGGGTCTTGCCATTTCCAAGAACCTGTTAACACTGATGAAAGGAGAGCTTAAGGTTATTTCGGCAGTGAATAAGGGTTCTGAATTTTATTTCTCTTTGCCTTATGACGGTACAAATCTTGAAATACCGGATGAGAAGATTTTGATTGATCGAAGTCCTCTTGATTGGAGTACAAAAACCTTCTTAATTGCAGAGGATGATACATCCAATTATTATTTACTACAGGAGAATCTTAAAAAGTACAATGTGAATATTCTTTGGGCTAAAAATGGGAATGAGGCTGTTACTTTATTCAAAGAAAATAAAGACAAGGTAGACATCGTTCTGATGGATATGCAGATGCCCGAGTTAAATGGTTATGATGCTACCCGAATCATAAAAACAATTGCCCCCTCCGTTCCGGTTATTGCACAGACGGCTTATGCTCTCGCCGGTGAGAGAGAATCTAGCCTGCGTGCAGGCTGCGATGATTATATATCAAAACCACTGATGATGAAAGAATTATTGTTCATGTTGAATAAAATTTTTGATAAGGAAAGGATTCATGAGTGATATTCGGATAATTATAATTATTTCTTTTTTTTTATTCAGTTGTAACAATCAAAAACGTTCTCAACCCTCCAATGTCTTTCGCTATAACGAATCCAGAGGAATCGTGTCTCTTGATCCCGCCTTTGCCAGGGATCAGACCATGATCTGGCCGGCTTTACAGTTATTTAACGGACTGGTTCAGATGGATGAACACTTAAAGGTAAAGCCTTCAATTGCAAAATCCTGGGAAATCAGCAACGATGGGATGATTTATACCTTTCATCTAAGGGATGATGTTTTTTTTCATGATCATTCCTTGTTTACGGATGCTAAAGGCCGGAAGGTTACTGCTTACGATTTTGAATACAGTTTTTCCCGGATCCTCGATCCAATGCTTGCTTCACCAGGCTTGTGGATATTCAGTAAGCTTGACCGAAAAAATGAAAATCATGCACCAGGATTTAAAGCACTCAATGATAGTACTTTTAGAATCTGGTTGTCGGAATCATTTCCTCCTTTCCTGGGAATACTGACCATGCCCTATTGTTCAGTACTCCCTGCTGAATTAAAGGACAGTCCCCATATTGATATATCCTCTGAACCCATTGGAACCGGTCCTTTTCGCTTCAAGTTATGGAGGCGGGAAGAAAAACTTATTCTGGTAAAAAATCCAAACTATTTTGAGACTGACAGCACAGGGAAGAGCTTGCCATATCTTGATGGTGTTTCCATTAGTTTTATTAAGGATAAGCAGTCTGAATTTATGGAGTTTTTGCTCGGAAACATAGATTTCCTATCCGGGTTGCATGCCGTTTATAAAGATGAACTATCAACAAGAGACGGGAAATTAAATCCAAAATATGAGCTGCGATTCCATATGGATACTCATCCCTATCTTAATACCGAGTATCTGGGTTTTCTCCAGCAAAGCGGAACGATACATGTGAACAATCATCCCCTGAGTAACCTTAATTTGCGCAAAGCCATTAATTTCGGATTTGATCGCTCTAAAATGCTCATGCATCTTCGCAATAATATGGGAGATCCCGCTATATATGGTTTCTTACCTGATGGTTTGCCACATCATGAACCAGAAAGAATAAAAGGATTTGATTATTATCCGGATTCCGTATATTATTATCTCGATTTGGCCGGTTATCCCAAAGGAGCAGGATTGCCTGAAATCACGCTTACCACAACCTCGGATTACCTTGATCTTAGTGAATTTATTCAGTATGAACTGAGTCGTTTTGGCATAACAATTAATCTTGATGTCGCTACAGGTGGAGCATACAGAAATAAATTAGCCAACGGACATTTGATTTTTTTTCGTGGCTCATGGATCGCAGATTACCCTGATCCTGAAAACTATCTTTCATTGTTTTATTCGAAAAACCGGAGTCCCGCGGGACCCAATTATACCCAATTTGATGACCCTTATTATGATAGTCTGTATCTTGAGTCCCTGAAAATCTCAGATCCCAGGAAAAGAGAAAAGATATATGAGTCTATGGATCAATATCTTATGAATAAAGCTGTAGTCGTTCCTCTTTTTTATGATAAAGTGGTACGCTTTTATCCTTCTCATATCCAAAATCTCAATGCGAACCCTCTGAATTTGTTGATTTTAAAAAATGTAAAGAAAGAATGAAATGCTACTTTTTATGACGAAAAGGGCAAAGAGCAGTTATGTTTTTCATTTATAGCTTAGAACTCTCCGAATCAAATGATTTAAAAAAAAACCGATTCAACATGTTACTTTAGCTTGGGTTTTGGTATAAAGGGATAGAAACAACCAGAAAACCTAACCGCGATTATGTATCAAAAGCATTGGGAGAAAACCCACAAAGCAGTTTGCTCCATTCATTTTTATGGTAAGACAAATTCTAAAGTACTCGGATTAACCGGTTTTCGTGTTGAAGATCTCATGGTCACGTCCGATGAAGTCTATGCGATTTCAGGTTATAATGAGGTAAAGATCAGTTTTTATGAAAACGATGGGGTTAGAATATTCAGGGAGTTTTCATTTTCAAAGAAAGAATTTGAATCCCTGTTACCCCCGAAATCCCATTTTGAAAACATAGGCATTGTATTTTTCAGTTTGGATAATAATTTGCTTGAAGGAACCTCGGCATTGGAGATTTGCCATAATTGTTATTCCCCTATCGGGAAAGATGCTTTTACGATTAGTTACCAGCCAGAGCAGCACAACATCGGGTTGAATTCGGCCATTATAAGCTCAAATTATATCAATGCAAGGGGATTGAATTTTCTTCAGTTTGATGGAACGGTGAGATCCGGTGCAGGAGGAAGTCCTCTGATAGATAATAAAAGCGGAAAAATTCTGGGCATCGTCACCAATAAAGAGCACAAGATATTTCATACGTACCGGGAGTTGTTAAAAACCGTGGATAAAAACCTGAAAGTACTGGAAAAAGTAAAGGATAAATGGTTTATTGAGGAGGTTGATCCTGTCCAGGTTTTAATTGTAAATCAGAATCAGATCAAGCATCTTTCCAAAGAAATATTTTCAAATTTTTCAGTAGCATCAGGTTATGCCCTTGATGTGAGTCATTTGAAAGAGCAGCGTGAAAATATCTCAGAATATTTTGGTTGAATGTTGTTCGGCAGTTCAGGATTCTTCCTCTGAATTTAAGATTTTATTTACTTCCTCTTCCGTTTTGTGAAGTTTATTTTTGCATAGTTTGATCAACTCTGTCACTCTTTTTACTTTTTCGGTGAGCAGATCAATCTCAAGGTTTCCTGACTCAATTTGTGCGGTGGTTTCTTCAATTTCTATGATGGCATCTCGGTAAGAAATAGTTTTTTTTCCCATTTTATTTGACTTTACTGGTTAATTTTCCCTTATGCAAGATAGTGATGATTTCGTCATCCTTCTTCAGTTTGTTTGCATTTTTCATGACCTGGCCCTGAAAAGTGGTAATTGAATAGCCTTTTGACAGGATATAATCAGGATTGGAGAGATTTTTAGTATGTTCCAAGGATGATAATTTGGTTTTTTCTTCCTTAAGTCTCATAAAACTTACCCGTTCAGTCTTTTCTGTGAGATTTTTGATTTTTTCTCTTTCCTTTGAAAAAAGATTGGACAGGTGATAATGAAGTTGGTTTTTTTTCTCATTCAGAAAACTGACGGAATTAAAAATAGTTCCTTGTAAGACGGATTTAAGTTTATGAACCTTATTATTCAGATCTTTATCGGCCGTATGTATGTTCTGTTTGGTGTTAAGCAACAGGTTTTGTATCAGGAAAGAAATTTTCTCTTTTTCAGAGTGGACCTTTTGCTGGACAAAGTCTCTCAGGTATTCTTCAGTTTGCTCGAGTGATGTCAGAAAATCAGCCATTCTGTCAATCAGCATTTCCGCAACTGCGGTAGGCGTTTTTAATTTTTTATGAGCCACAATATCGGCCACGGTCTCATCTCTCTCGTGACCTATCCCTGTGATAACTGGCAAAGGGAACTGGCTAATATGGAAGGCCAGATCATAATTATTGAAACAGTCCAGTTCTATTGTGGCTCCTCCGCCCCTTATCAGTACGATAAGATCAAAGGCATTTTCCGATTCATAAATTTTTTCGAGTGCATGAATGATCGACTGCTCGGCGTTTTCCCCCTGCATTATTGCCTGAAAAAGGCTTACCTCAAAATGAAAATTATAACTATTGGCGGATAGGGTTTTCAGAAAATCCTCAAATCCTGCAGCAGTGGAAGAGGAGATTACTGCGATTCGCTGAGGCACAAGGGGGAATTCAAGTTGCTTGTTCATATTGATAACCCCTTCCCGGGTAAGTCTATCAATGATTTCAGCTTTCCTTCTTGCCAGGTCGCCGAGTGTATAGCTGGGATCAATATCTTTGATGTTGAGGCTTATGCTGTACTGGGCATGAAATTCGAGACTCACTTTAACCATTACCTTAATTCCGGCTGAAAACTGATACCCTGTGGTTCCTTCGAAATAGGGCCGTAACATTCTGAAGCTATAAGACCAGATGGTAGCCCGCATGCGTGCAAGAGTTTTTTGCGAGTCCTGACTTTTTTCGACCAGCTCAAGATAGGCATGTCCACTGCTATTAAGATGAAATTCACTGATCTCAGCAATTACCCAGAACTGATCGGGGAACCCGGCATTCAGGGTTTGGCGGATGAGTGTTGTAAGCTTACTCAGGGTAAGCGCAGTATTTTCTTCTTTATTGTTTAATGAGTTTGGTAACAATTTCTCCTTCTGTTGAATGGGCAACCAGGTAATAAACACCGGGGCTATATTTTTGAAGCTCGCTGATCATGATTTTTTCTCCCGGTTGCCATATTCGGTTATTTGAATGTATTAATTTTCCTTCAGATGAAAAAATATCAATTTGTTGAATTCCAATATCGGGACTGGTTGTTTGAAGCTCCACAATCGCGGTAAAAGGATTTGGATGTGCAATAAAACCATGGTGCTGATTTTCTCCGGAATCCTTTTTCAATTCCCATAGAGCATGGATAAAATTTGGTATACCATAGCCGCTTATACTATCGGGATTTTGATACTGACTGCTGCTTTTTCGCACTGCCTGGATTATTTCATGATGGGTTTTATCGGATGTTGCTTGCATGAGGCATGCAATCAACCCGGCTACCTGAGGGGCAGCAAATGAAGTTCCATACGCTTCTGATGGGTTCCCAATGGAATTAATGATCTTTGTGCGAAAACCCACTGCCATTACATCGGGTTTAATTCGTCCGTCGTATGTATTTCCTCTTGAGCTGTAGCTGGTTATGTTGTAGGCGGTATCTATAGATCCTACCGCAAGTACATTTGGGCCGTCAGCGGGAGGCGTTATTCTTCCAGAGTCATTATTTCCTTCATTTCCGGCACTGGAAACAATTACCATCCCTTTTTCAAAAGCTTTTTCAGCGGCACGGGTTACCAGTGCACTATCCCCATTGAGATCATCAAAATTATAATTCATTTTATCTGAGGTGGGGAAATCATTATAACCCAAAGAGGAGGTAATTATATCGGCCCCAAGGCTATCGGCATATTCCGCTGCCAGAATCCAGTAAGCTTCTTCTGCTTTATTTTCCCTGGCTGCTTCTTCAGACCGCAGGAGCATGTAGGATGCTTTGGGAGCAGTTCCGACGAAGGTGTCGGGAATGTATGCGGCCAGGGTGCTTAGAACCGCCAGCCCATGAGTGCTCTCTTCAAAAATATTCGATGAAGGATTAACAAAATCCCGGTAGCTTTTAATTCGATTTTCTTCCCAGAGATGAGAAAAAGCCTTTAATTCATCAACTTTATTAAAGCCTGCATCGAATACTGCAATGAGTATATCTTCCCCCTTGTATCCGAAATTATGAAGAAAAGTGCCTCCAAGAATACTTATCTGGGAAGAGGCTGCACCATAAAAATAGGATTCGTGATACTTCTTATCAAAGTTCGGACTGTCATGGAAATGGCCTTCTTCCCGGCTTACAGAACTGAAATTGCTGTAATTTGTATTAAAATCTTTAACAAAATGAAATTTTGATATTTTTTCCAGTGCCACACTATCAGTGGTTTCAATAATGATAGCGTTAAACCACTTGGTTGTTCCATGGATCTTCACTCCTGTAGAAAGAATGCTGTCGATATAGGCAGCTGAAACAGGCAGATCTTCTTCCGTTATTTTAATATCAAATTTTTCCCTCCGAAGAATGGAACGCTCGCTCAGAAATTCGTTGGGAATATTAATACTATATTTCGTACCTTTCTTATCCATCAACTGGACCCAGTATTTTTCGGGAGCCAATCGTTGAGAAAAAGATGGACCGAAAAAAGCAAGGAAATACGCTGTTAACAGCAAAATTTTTTTATTCATCCATATTTCAATTAACTCAGCTTAAATATATTCAATATTTTTTCAATTCTATCCAATTAATCTGCTTTCCCGGGAATAAGTCAGGAGTTTGGAAATATACTGCTCAGGTATTTAACGTAATCTCCCTCCGGATGGTTCAGGGAAATCTCCTATCACCTCTTCCAGTTGATTGGAAAATTCTTTTTGCCGCTTTTTTATCTCCTGATTCGCTATCATTTTACCCCTGTTATATTCTACGGTTACATCCGGTTGTCCGTTTTCGGTATAATATTTCCATGTTCCGTGCATTACCCCGTTAATATAATTGCCTTCGACAGAGGGTTTTCCGCCAGGATTATAGGATTTAAAAATTCCTTCTCTTTGTCCTTGAAGATGGGATGATTTTAATCGAAGTTGTCCATTTTCGTAATATTGTTCCCAAAGTCCTTCTTTTATATCGTTTTTCCATTCTACGATTTCAGCTACGCTGCCATCATCATAGTATTTTTTGGTTAACCCTTCTTTTACGCCGTTATCCCATTCTTCCGTTATTGCGAGTCGTCCGTTATAAAAGGAATAGTAATTCCATACACTGTCTTTACTTTGTTCAATGAATTTGCCTTCGGCAGCTTTTTTACCGCTTTGGTAATACATAACAGCATAGGATACCTTTCCTCCCTTCCGGAAATCAATTTCAGCAGAAAGAGGACCCTCCGGAAAATATCGCTTCATTACGCCTACGGGCCGATCGTTTTCAAAATACCCCTCATACTTTATTTTTCCGTTGTCATAATGTTTGCGCCAGTGTCCGGTTCGCTGTCCATTTTCATCGAGCTGGTTAATGTTTTCCTGCTGCGCATATGAGGAGAGAGAAAAAGCAAGAAACAGGGACGATAATAGCATTATTTTTAAGCTTTTCATACGAAAAATATTTCTTTTTTTTTCTATAATAAAACTAGGGATTTAGGGTTTTATTTTGTTAAATTTCATTTTTAAAAGGCTCAAATTAGTAAAAAAGCCATTCCTTATTCGGGGAATGGCTTTTTTTGATAATAAGTGTACGGTATATAATATACTATTTCTGTATCAAGATGAATTAATCCTTACTTAACTTCTTCGAAGTCCACATCTGTTACTTCTTCATCATCTTTTTTATTGTTGCCTCCGCTTTGACCGGACTGGTCGCCTTGAGCACCCTGGGAACCTTCGCCACCCTGTGCTTGCTGACCTGCTTTGTACATGTCTTCACTTGCCGCCTGCCAGACCTGATTCAATTCTGCGGTAGCTGTTTCTATGGCAGATAGGTCTTCACTTTTATGTGCTTCCTTCAGTTTTCCGAGAGCCTTTTCAATAGGTTCTTTCTTTTCTGCAGGAATTTTATCTCCAAATTCTTTCAGCTGTTTTTCTGTCTGGAAAATCAGGCTGTCTGCAGCATTCATCTTGTCGATTTTTTCCTTTGCTGCTTTATCAGCCTCAGCATTCTCTTTGGCTTCATTCTTCATTCTTTCGATTTCCTCTTCACTGAGTCCTGAGGAAGCTTCAATACGAATGCTCTGTTCTTTTCCAGTACCCTTATCTTTTGCCGATACATTGAGAATACCATTGGCATCAATGTCGAATGAAACCTCTATCTGGGGCACTCCGCGAGGTGCAGGTGGAATCCCGTCAAGGTGGAATTTTCCAATGGTTTTATTTCCACTTGCCATAGGTCTTTCACCCTGTAATACATGGATTTCAACTGAAGGTTGATTATCCGCTGCAGTAGTGAAGGTCTCAGATTTTTTGGTAGGGATGGTTGTATTTGCTTCAATAAGCTTGGTAAATACTCCCCCCATGGTTTCAATTCCCAGTGAAAGTGGAGTGACGTCAAGCAAAAGTACATCTTTTACTTCTCCGGTTAGTACACCCCCCTGAATTGCTGCTCCAACGGCTACAACTTCATCAGGGTTTACTCCCTTTGAAGGGGCTTTGCCAAAAAATTTCTGAACGACCTCCTGAATAGCGGGGATCCGGGTTGAACCTCCTACAAGGATTACTTCATCTATGTCGGAAGCAGTGCTGTTTGCATCTTTCAGAGCCTTTTTACAAGGTTCAATGGTGGCTTGAATAAGCTTATCAGCAAGACTTTCGAATTTGGATCTTGTTAAGGTTTTTACAAGGTGCTTGGGTACACCGTCAACCGGCATAATATAGGGCAAATTGATCTCTGTGGAAGTAGAGCTTGAAAGTTCGATTTTGGCTTTTTCTGCCGCTTCTTTTAGTCTCTGCAGAGCCATAGGGTCTTTACTAAGGTCTGCACCCTGCTCATTCTTAAACTCTTCAACAAGCCAGTCAATGATTACCTGGTCGAAATCATCTCCTCCAAGGTGGGTATCGCCGTTGGTTGATTTAACTTCAAACACCCCGTCACCAAGTTCAAGGATGGATATATCAAAAGTACCTCCACCAAGGTCATATACCGCAATTTTCATATCCTTACTTCGCTTATCAAGGCCATAGGCGAGCGATGCTGCAGTTGGCTCATTGATTATCCTTCTCACTTTAAGTCCTGCAATTTCTCCTGCCTCTTTGGTTGCCTGCCGCTGTGAATCACTGAAATAAGCGGGTACAGTAATTACCGCTTCAGATACTTGTTGTCCGAGATAATCCTCAGCAGTTTTCTTCATCTTTTGGAGAATCATTGCAGATAACTCCTGAGGAGAGTATTTTCGGTCATCAATCTGTACACGTGGAGTATTATTATCTCCTTTTATAACTTTATAGGGTACACGAGCAATCTCTTTGCTGACTTTATCATATGTTTCTCCCATAAATCTTTTAATGGAAGAAACAGTTTTTGTAGGATTGGTAATGGCCTGGCGTTTTGCCGGATCTCCGATTTTCCTTTCTCCGTTCTCTACAAATGCTACCACAGAAGGGGTTGTTCTTTTTCCTTCACTGTTTGGAATAACAACCGGTTCATTCCCTTCCATTACAGAAACACAAGAGTTCGTAGTACCTAAATCTATTCCTATAATCTTACTCATAATCTATTTTTGTTTTTATGTTCGGTCTTTTTAAATGTTTGTTTTTTTTTCGACAATGATTATGCCATGGATTTATTCAGCCGGATTTATGACATAATTTACATATCATTTCTTTGATTTGCCTAGGCTCTTGTGACATATTGACAAATTGTCATACTGTCAGGATTGGATAGGCTTTAGACTCATGAATGACAAAGATTACTTTCTATTTCATAAATTACTCCATGCTTTGTGTTAATTATTTGTAATTTTGTTTGTTCATCAATAATCTTCATTATGTCACTTCACAAAAGTGTAAAACGAGTTACCACTCATGTTCTTACTGCCATGAAGCACAAGGGTGAAAAGATTGCCATGCTGACGGGTTATGATTATTCAATGGCCAGGATACTGGATGAAGCAGGGATTGATGTGATTCTGGTAGGGGATTCTGCTTCCAATGTAATGGCGGGTCATGACACCACTGTTCCTATTACACTAAATGAAATGATCTATCATGGATCCTCTGTGGTCAGAGCGGTTTCCAGGGCACTGGTTGTGGTCGACATGCCTTTTGGAACCTACCAGGGGAATTCGAGGGAAGCACTATCTTCAGCCATCAGAATAATGAAAGAAACTGGGGCTCATGCTGTAAAAATGGAAGGAGGAAAAGAAATTAGTGAATCGGTGGAACGGATTGTGAATGCCGGTATTCCTGTTATGGGTCATCTGGGGTTGACTCCCCAGTCCATTCATAAATTCGGAACTTATGTTGTCAGAGCAAAGGAAAAGGAAGAGGCTGATAAACTGAGAGAAGATGCAAAGATTTTGCAGGATGCCGGAAGTTTTGCCATTGTATTGGAGAAAATTCCTGCATCTCTTGCCCGGGAAGTTTCAGAATCCTTAAAAATACCAACGATTGGTATTGGTGCAGGTCCGGATGTGGATGGTCAGGTGCTGGTACTCCACGATATGCTTGGTCTTACGCAGGAATTTTCCCCGAGATTTCTGAGAAGATATCATAACTTTTATCAGGAAATGCTTGGCGCTGTTAGGACTTACATTCAGGATGTGCGTAATGTGGACTTTCCTAATGAGAAGGAACAATATTAGGAGATGAGGATGGACCATGGAGGAAGAAGTGAACGGTGAACGGTGAACAGAAACTGAAAGTCGGGAAGAGAAGGAAGAGATGAATGGACCATCGATCATAGCTTATAAACTTTGGTAAAGGGTAAAAAGTAAACGGTAAACAGCAAGGATGTATCTGGACATGCGATTCATAGCGTATGTAAAATACGGCACGAACCAATTTGCTGAGTAGCGGCTACCCAGTGCTAGTCAAAGTTGACTGTATTAAACGAATGACCAAAATGTTTAATCCGAAAGATATTCTTTACGAAGACAATCATCTTTTCATTGTAAATAAGAGGGTTAGCCAGATAGTTCAGGGAGATAAGACCGGAGATGTGTCGATGGATCAGATGATAAAGGATTTTATCAGAGAACGGGACAATAAACCAGGCAATGTATATTTGGGTTTGCCTCACAGGCTGGACCGGCCCGTAAGCGGAGTAGTAGTGTTTACCAAAACCAGTAAAGCATTGAGCAGGATGACCGGGCTTTTTAAGAGTAGGGAGGTAGAGAAGGTCTACCATGCAATAGTGAAAGAAAAACCCCGGCCGGAAAAGGCGGAGATTATTCATTATCTCAAAAAGAATGAAAAACAGAACAAATCCTGGGTGGTGAATGAGAATACCCCGGGGGCAAAACGAGCGGTTCTTGATTATGCTGTTATTGGAGAATCTCATAATTATTATTTGCTCGAAGTTCAAATTCATACAGGAAGACATCATCAGATAAGAGCTCAACTTTCTTTTATTGGATGTCCGGTAAAAGGAGACCGGAAATACGGTTTCCCAAAGTCGAACCGGAATTCAGGTATAAGTCTTCATTCCAGGTTTATATCTTTTATTCATCCGGTAAAAAAAGAAAGGATAAGCCTTACAGCACCCTACCCGGAGGGGGATATTTGGGGAATAATGGGCACCAGGCAGTCAGCAACTGACAGTCCCTAAGCGAATGATCGGCAGATCCGGGTATTTAACATTAATTCGCAGCATTCAACTTAAGCGGTAATTCGCCGGCGGCCGCAGTCGTAGGCTTGTGGAAACCGGTAATCAGTTGGTCTCCGAGACACAACAGGCTTTTTTCATGAATTAAGGCAGTTGGGTGAAAGGAGGTTGTTTAATGTTTATATTGCAATAAGACAGCACTTTAAGGGGCTTTGGGCAGGTAAAGATAGGTTACCCTGCGCCTGAGGCGGATTTGACGACGGGTCGCATTGGACAGTTAGATTTTTTCAAAAGGCAGGGGTAACAAATCGGCAGCATTATCCATTATATAGGTTTTTTCATCTGCATACATTATTAAGCGAATGGGCGATTTATATCGGTTCTGGGTTTCGAGTAATACCTGCCGGCATGCTCCGCAGGGGGGAACAGGTAAACGGACAAATTTTTTTCCGCTAAAGGCTGTAATTGCCATAATCCTGACGGGAACATCGGGGAATTGCGAAGCTGCAGCAAACAGAACTGTTCGTTCGGCACAGAGTCCCGACGGATATGCTGCATTTTCCTGGTTACTGCCTGTAAAGATTTCACCATTCTCAAGAAGGAGCGAGGCTCCAACATGGAATCCAGAGTAAGGAGCATAGGCCTTTTTAGCTGCAGCTTTAGCTTTATTAATAAGC
>CAZQOV010000079.1:0-14324 GCA_964595055.1 uncultured Bacteroidaceae bacterium
CCTCTGTTATGGGACGGAATTCAAAGTTCGTTTCTGCTACATTGGCACGGGCATCCAGTTGTCCGCTAATTGCAGCATCGGTAAGTTTTTTTGTTTGACCAATAACTTTATTGATAATGTTTTGAAAGTTTTTCCCAAGAAAGTATCCTATCAGAATTGCCAACAGAACCCCAACCAGAATGGCTATTATTATCGAATTCCTGGCGGCATCCAATCTTGTCAATATATCTGCTTCATAAAGTGTTACACACACATATAATTCAGATTCAGGATAATGATGGAAATATTGGTACTTGGTCTCTCCTTCCCAATCATATTTAATTTTGCCATTTCCCTGTTCTTTCATTCTAATGAAAAAATCCTCTTCCAAAATGCTTGAACCCTCAGCATTTGGGTGCACTATCAATATACCCTCTTCACTAACCACATAGGGATAACCATTATCGTAATAAACTTTTTCATTAAATACTGTTTTGAGCTCATTTAGATCTTTCTCCGGAATCCCAAAATAATAAGCACCAACCACTTCCTCTCCTTCCATAATAGGTTTATAATAGGTTAGGTACCAATCATCCATTATAATTGCCCTGCCTTTAAATGTTTCTCCTTTATCAAGCGCCCGGGCAACAGCAGAATTATTTGGAATGTAAGTATCAACAACCCGCTGTCCGGCCTCATCAAGAATATTGGTCGAAATCCTTAAATAACCTTCCTGAAACTTTTGAAAAACAGTGCTGGTTCCGTGGGTCATTTCCCCAATTCTGTCAACAAAATCATAATCATGATATAATGGAATTTCATCGTGAAGCAAAACAGGTAGTTCAATTCTTTCGGCATCCTTTGTATCCTGATTGACAACCTCAACACTTAAGAATTCATCTTCACTCCGTTTAATGTTACCCTCTTCGATTAAAAGGTTATAAGAGAGTTCTCCGTGCTCAATTACAATCTTCTGATTTTCTTTGATCTGTTGGTCGACTATTTGGGTCAAATCATCTACCTGCTCAAACATCCGGAGGTCGCTGTCGCTAAGAAGGTTTTTCTTTTGTCTTTGCATGGTGTACACACCAAAAATGATGAGTACAACAGCCATTGTCAGGCTCAGCATAATACTGATCTTAGTTCCTGTTCTTAAATTACTTAATTTTTTCATTGCTTTAAGTTCATTTTCATTTGTAATTCTTACATTAATTTCTTGTATTTAGAATCATCAGGCATTTTCTTCCACTGCCTGGTAATTGAATTGCTTAATGATCCTGTTCGGATCCACGACCAGTGCCACCGTGCCATCTCCAAGAATGGTTGCACCTGATATCATATCCTGTTTATTGAACATTTTTCCCAGGGTGGTAAGAACCGCCTGGTATTCATCCACCACATGATCAACCGCCAGTCCGAAAATCATATCCTCATATTCTATGGCAATTACCTGTTCAATAGAAGGAGGAGGTGTATCAATGCCAAATTCTTTCCTGAGGTAGGCAAAAGGAATGTGCCCGTCATCTACATAGATCATGTTATTCACTGCATTGGTAAGTTGTTCATGCTTAAACTCATAACATTTATCAACCGAAGCCAGGGGAATCACGTAATGTGTGTTATCGATCTTCACCAGTAAGCCATCGATAATTGAAAGCGTAAGAGGAAGTTTAATGGTCATGGTCGTTCCGACATTTTCCTCGGTATCGATACTGATCTCGCCTCTCAGGTCAGATATTTTTCTCTTGACCACATCCATACCTACCCCACGACCCGACACTTTGGTAACATTTTTTGCCGTTGAAAAACCAGGGAGAAAAAGCATATCCAGCAGTTCTTTTTCAGAAGGTTCTATTTCTTTTATCAATCCCGATTCCTTCGCCTTTTCCCGAATTTTGGCAATGTTCATCCCCTTTCCATCATCCGCTACCTGCAGGTATACATTTGCTCCTGAATAAAAAGCTTTCAACTTAATGGTTCCCTTTTCAGGCTTTCCGAGCGCCTTTCGCTCTTCAGGAGACTCAATGCCATGGTCAATGCTGTTTCTGATGATATGCAGGAGCGGATCAATCAGTCCTTCGATAATCGTTTTATCCAGTTCAGTATCCGTTCCCTCAGTGACGAAATTTATTTCTTTATTTAATTCCTGTGACAGTTCCCTTACCAGTCGTTGAAAACGTGTAACCATATTATCAACCGGGATCAGTCTAATGCTGAAGGTACTGTCTCGTAACCTGCGGGTGATCTTGTCAATATCCTCCGCAACCGTCATCAATTCTTTATTATGAATGTTTTCGGAAATCAGGGATAAGCTTGCCTGTCGGGTTACCAGCTCGCTTACCAGGCCAATCAGTTCATCCAGTTTCTCGGAAGAAACCCTTATGCTGGAAATTTTCTGGTCTTTTTGTTTTGCAATTCTGGTACCGGGACTATTTGTTTTTGCATTTGATTTCTTTATTTGTACAGCCAGTGATTCCAGATTCTCAAATTCAGGTTCCCTTCCTTCGTGATAGATCTCATCTAATTTTTGTGAAAAATTTATGTCTTCAAGAACATTTTCGTCACTTAAATGCCTGATTTCCAAATCACAATCAAGATCTACGAACATAAAAACATCCCGTACGTCTTCTTCTGATGCTTCCGTATGAAGAATCACTACCCACCAGACATAACAGGATAATACATCAATGATTTCGAATTCAGGAATATTATCGGTATAGCTTAATACACGGCTATTTCCCAAATCAGTCAACTCTTTAACTATCAGCAAAGGGTTGGTACCGTTTTTCATTATACCTTCCCAGGGCTTAAACTTTATAAAATAGGAAGACCCCTGGGTTTTTGCAGGAGGATCGATATTTGATTCTTCTGATGTGCTTTCAGGTTTTTCATTATCCAGAATATTGGCAATTAACTGCAACAGCCTGTTATGATTGTCAAGGGTTTCTTCACTCAGTGAATCATCTTCTGAGAGCAGCGCCTTGATGTGGTCAATCGATTCAAATGTAAGATCCAGGAGTTTTTCATCAACATCGAGTTTCCCCTTCCTGACTCTGTCATAGGCAGTTTCAAGGTGGTGGGTAAAGCTGTCGATCTTTTCAAATCCGAACATGGCACTTCCTCCTTTTAGAGAATGCATGGCCCGGAAAATTACCTCAACGTGTTCAGGATTTTTCGGATCGGAACTTAGTTCAAGGGAAGTTTGTTCCAGTTCTTGAATCAAGTCCAGTGCTTCATCAATAAATTTATTTTTAAACTGCTCCATAAATTCAATATTTCCTGTTTTCTGTGAATGTTTTCTAAGCGGTGATACCTGGAAAGCCAGTTTTAGTCAGAAGTTCCTCCAGTTCCTCAGAGATTCCCTCCGGAAAGGAAAAAATGATTTTATCAGCTTTTTTTGATTTTTTCAATGAATAAATAAGTTGAATATAACTTAGGTCTATAGCACTTATATTTTCAAAAACCACCCTTGTCTGATTATCTTTCTGGAGGAATTTATCCAGATCATTTTTTGTTTTCTCGATAGTGAAAACTGTTAAATCTGAGATCCTTATTTCGTTAATATCTTTCGTTAAATTTTCCATCATTTGATATTTTAAGCCATTCAACTGATCGCTTTCGTCTAATTCAGGACTTTTCCAATGGCTGCAATTAGTTTTGCGGGAACGAAAGGTTTAATTATCCACCCGGTAGCTCCTGCCTGTTTTGCCTCCATCTTTTTTTCGGTTTGCGATTCAGTGGTAAGGAAAAGAATAGGGATCATTTTATAATCCGGCATTTGCCTTACGGATTTAATCAGTTCTATGCCATCTATCTCGGGCATATGCAAATCGGTAATGATCAGATCGATCTTTTTCCCATCAAGGAATTTTTGAGCATCTTTGCCATCAACCCCTACAAGCACCTCAAATCCTTCATTTTCCAGCGTGAAACTCACAACCTCCCGGATACTTTCAGAATCATCTACAATTAAAATCGTCTTTGACATGGTTAGTAAGTATTTAATTTGTATTATGTAATATTTTTTTCTATTCCAAGTTTTTAATTTCTTCCGTTTATGCTAAAAGAGCTCAAGGTCATCATCATTTTCCAGATCATCATCCGATATATCCTCTCCATTTTTACCCGATATTACATGTTCATGAACCACTCTCTCACTTGCTACAGTATAAAGAGCTTCTATCTCTTTTAGGTTATTGATATTTCCATAAGATTTGCCTGCCTGACTCCCCTTTCCCAAACGGTGATTAATTGAATTCAGCTTTTCAATCACTTCTGTTAACACACTGTCAAAGAGCTCATAATAGTCGGCCTGTTCGATGGTTTCCTTGAGCCGGATTACAATATCAGAGTTCAGGTTAAAGTTTTGAGATAATAATTCATCAAGCTCTTTATTTTCATCATCCAGCCGATCGAGCATCTTTGTAATGCTCACCATGATCCGGATTTGCTCTCTTTCCAGTTCACTGCCGATTTCACTCCCGACAAGTGATTCCTGATGACATTTTATCATATTCAAGATTTCGTGTGAATCCATTTCCAGATCGTTTTTCTTCTCCACAATATCCCGGATCAGGTTTGAAAGCTGAAAGGCTATATTTGAATTAGATTTATCCACATTATCATCTTTCAGGTCCGCTTCCTTCTCACTGAGAAACATGGCGTTCAATTCCTCTACAGGATCCATGATCAGCATCCTGGCATCCTTGAACAGGTCCATTATACTTTCCGTCAATAATCTGATCTCGCGGTTAAAGGAGGCAAAATTGAAGGAATCCATCATCATCACTCCTTTATCCATTCTGTCCCTTAGCTTATGTATTATTGTCTTGTCAGAATCATCCGCTTCATACGAAAACTCATTGGAGAGGGTAGAAACACTGGTAAGATCATTCGCAATGGTCTGAAAATTTTGTGATATTACTTCAAGTGCTTTTTGATATTCCTTGCTGATCAGGATTAGTTGAGCCGATTGTAAACCGGCAATATCGGAGATCATTGAAAAACGTTTTTCGACAAGGTCTTCACTGGGCCCATCACTTATCTCATTGTTTTCCAGGTCTTTTATTATTTTCTGGTGAGTAGATTGAATGTGTTCAATTTTCTGTCGTATAATATCGTGATACTGAATGTGGGTGATGATATTCCCAATGCTATTTCTTGAATTATCCATTTTTTCTTTTAACACCGGGAAATGAAATTCTGATTCCTGACTTTTTTTAATGATAACCGTATTCGTAGAATTCAGGTCGTCGTTGTATTGAAAGATTGTTTTCAAAGATTCACCCGTAAACTCTTCCAAACCGGAAAGAATAATATCAGTTCTTGCTGAAATGTCTTCCAATTTATGATTTAAGAGCTGAATACCCTTTCTCAACCGAATGGCTATATCTTCCCAACTGGCAATAAATTCAAGGGAAGATTCATCAAAAGGGCCGCTGTTGGATAAAAGACGATAATTGGTAGTTAAAAATTTAAGGGTGGTAAGATCCTGTTTGAAATTACGAAGCATCACCATAAAATAGTTCACTTTGCTTCTTATTTCCTTAACCAGGTATTTGGATTTTTCATATTCCGATTCAGCAGTATCTTTGTAGCTTTTCAATTCTCCAAATACCCTTTCAAACTCTTTAAGAAAACCTTTGCCTTCCGTACCGGTAATGGCATCAAATATCCTGCTTACATTTCCGGTTATTATACCATACTTTTTATGATAATCCTTAAGGAATCTATTTAACTGAAGGAAAACATCAGAAGAATCTTTATGCAGCATTTTAATTCTTCCGTCAATTTCCTGGAAAACCTTGATCAGTTCCTCTATCGATACTTCTTTTTTGTTCTCTTCGTCCATTCGTTGTTTCAATTAAATGATTAAGTTGGATTTAAAAGAGATCCACTGAAATTTTCTGCGCAAAAATGGTAAAAGTCACATTGCCGTTTACTTTCGCCCGGGTTAAGGTAACCAGAAGATCATACTCCTTTCCCGTCTGGTCTTCCCATGACATTTCAGTTCTTACATCTATTTCTTTTTTGGTTCCGTTATTCTCATAAAATGCAGACAGCCCGCTTCCATTTTGCTCCAGCTTCAGAGGAATCACATTTATAATGCTTTTTCCCAGTACTTCTTCCCGGCTCTTTCCCCAAATCTCTTCTGCAGCGTAATTAAAATATTCAATAGATCCTTCATGATTGAAACTGATCACACCATCGACACAGCCCTCCAGTACCGCTTCATTTTTCGCTTTTTCAGCTTCAATATCTTCAATTTTCTTTTTCAAACCCAGGCTTGCCTCATTCAGTTTATCGCTTAAATTCCGTTTAATATCTTCCAATTCGGAAGTATAAGCCTTTAGTTTTTCACCCTGAATCCTTAATTCGTCGGCTTGTCTCCGTGTTTCCAGTTCGGTCATTTTCTTTTCGGTAATATCTGTTACCAGTTCCAAAACCTTATAAGGCATACCATCCTTGTCCAATGCCGGTGTATAGGAAGCATTGATCCACATTTCTCTGCCAGATTTCGTGATTCTCTTGAAATCACCGTTCTGAGCAACTCCTTTCCGAAGCTCCTTCCAGAAATTATGATAAACATCGATGGACTCATTGGCTTTATCGGCAAAAATTCTGTCGCTTTTATTCTCAATCTCTTCCAGACTATAACCCATCATCTTTAGGAATTTTTCATTGGCGGTGAGAATATTGCCATCCATATCAAATTCAACTGTCCCAAGTGTGTTGTTAATCGCGCTAAAAATTCCGATTCGTTCAACTTCGCGTTGCTGCATTTCTTCCTGGGTAGCATTCATCTCCTCAAGGTTTTGACGCATTTCTTCTTCCTGGGCACGCAATTCTTCAGTTAGTTGCTGTGAATCCCTTAGAAGTTTCTGAGTTCTTTCGTTGGTTTTTACCCGGGATATAGTGGAAGCAATAATCTCTGAGAGTTTTTCAACAAATTCAATCTCATATTCCCTGAATTCACGGAATGATGCCAGTTCAATGACTCCGAATAACTCATCATTGGAAATCATAGGCATAATCAACAGGCACCTTGGATTAGCATCACCCAGACCTGAGGTTATGGAAATATAATTATCGGGGACATCTTTGATATAGATCTTGTCTTTTTCTATGGCAGCCTGACCTATCAATCCTTCACCTATCTGAACCGTCCTTTCAATAAATTTTTTCCGGTTCCATGCATAAGCTGATAAAAGCTCAAGTTGTTCTTTTCCTTTTTCTTCATTATTCAACAAGAAAATCATTCCCTGATTTGCCTCAATATATTTAACCAGAGAAGAAAGAAACTTATCGGAAAGCTCTTTCAGTTCGCAATCATCTTTTCTAAGTATTTCCCCGAATTTAGAAAGACCTGCAGAAACCCAGTTTCGCGCATCATCCTCAGCCGCAAGCTTTTGTAGCTTATCGCGCATTCCGGTGATTGATAAACCGAGCTTATCCTTTTCACTCAGCAATTCATAATCAATCTCAAAATTGCCATCCCCGATTTTTTCAGCAAATTCAGCAAGATTTAGCTGATTCTGTATGATGGCATCAACAGAAGAAGCAATCTGTCCGATTTCATCCTTACCCTTTAAACCGGTCTTTTCTGAAAGATCACCGACAGAAGCCTGATGAGAAATTTGTACAGAACGTTGAAGCGGATTAAGTAAATAGTGTACGAAGAATCTTCTGATCAGTAACAGGGCGATAATCCACACCGTAACTACAATGATGATTAAGGTTATTTGCTGATAAAACTGCTGTGAGGAAATATTTTGGAGCATGATTACAATTCCACCTAGCATCATAACCATAAAAAAAGCTATGATAAGGTTGATCTTTGTATTTAATTTCCAGTTGTAAGGACTCATTTTCAGCTATTTATTTTTACTTCCCTATCCCGGATGTTGAATCCGGTTTTTTTCGAACTTCATTCAATTGTCAAATTTATTCTGGTGTAAGGGGGTAAAAAACAGTGATGTCACTTAAAGAATAAGAATGTATACCCGGTTTTTTACTGGTAAATACACCCAGGATTTATGAGTAGAATTACTCAGTGGTCTCTCCGGAAAGTCAATTTATACCAAAGCAGGGGGTATAGATCTGATGCATGGGATTATTGATTGCCATTTCGGGTTATTAATTGGCCAGCTGAGGCTATTGATTGGTTACTCGGGGTGGTCGACTGGCTATCCGGGGCTGTTGATTGGTTGATAATGTATAATTTCAATTGAATAAATTATGATTATTGGAAGAAAAAATTCCTGAATTTTCTCTGCAAAAAATAGCTTTTCAAATAGTTGTTGTAAAATTATATCGCCGCCTTGAACCAGAAAAAAAATATCTTTGCATTCATCCCGTTAATACCTTGTATTGAATAAAACACATATGAAAGCATTATATATTCTTTATCTGGCCTTAATAACAGGCATTCAGCCTCTGTTATCCCAGGATTATTTTCACCGGAAAGAAAACCGGAACCGTCGTCACCTTATCCTGGTCCACCCTACCCGCTCCAATCTTGAGCGTTATTCTTACCTGCTGGAAGAAAAGATACTCGATCCGGGAAAACTAAAAATAGTGGGATTGTATTTTGAAGCCGAAAATTATGATTACAGTGATGTAATAAACGATTACCCACAATTCGGTTTTCATATGATTGATGACACGCTTAAACTGGATGAGTTATTTCAGGAAAATGATGCTACAGATGATTTCAAACTGGTCTTTAAAAACAGCAAGGGCATTATATTTAATGGCGGACCTGATATCCCTCCTGCAACCTACAATGAAGAGATGCTCACCCTTACCAGGGTTACTGATCCAAACAGGCATTACCTGGAGCTTTCACTCTTATTTCACCTTCTTGGAGGTAATCAGAATGAAGACTTTAAACCCTTTATCCGGAAAAGGCCCACGTATGCCGTTCTGGGTATATGCCTGGGCATGCAAACCATGAATGTAGCTGCAGGAGGCTCTTTAATTCAGGATATTCCCTCGGAGGTATATGGGAAAACCACGATTGAAGATATTCTCTCCATGCCTGAAGATGAGCAGCACAGAAATTACTTTACCCATCTTGGATTATATCCTGAAATCCGGTCCTATCATCTTCATTCTATTGACATAATTCCCGGAAGGTGGCTGCACGACAGGATGAAACCCACTGAAGATTTTTCACCGTCAGTGCTCAGTTCTCATCATCAGGCGATAGAAAAATTGGGTACAGGCTATCGTGTCGCAGCAAGCTCCATCGACGGTAAAATCATTGAAGCTATTGAACATATTCGTTACCCAAATGTAATCGGGATACAGTTCCACCCGGAAGTGAATGATCTTTACCGGAATCAGCCCACTTATAAAGCCCAACCTGAAGCCCCTCTGCGGTCACTGCAACCGGAACATATCCGGGAAAAAAGCCTGGAGTTTCATCTGGGATTTTGGCGTGCTTTTAGTGAATCGCTTTGAAAGTGTTGCAGTTGTGTAGTTATGTGGTTATACAGTCACATCTAATTAGGTCATTTCACTTCCCTGCGCTCAGTGGATTTTAAAGATCTCGCAAATAATAAAGTTCCGATCTATTAATCGATACTATCCGGGTAAATTATTATAAGATTTCTGAGCGTAGCGAAGATTTACAAGCTATGAGATCTAACTGCACAACTGCATAAAAAACAACTTACTCTCTGTCAACGAAAATAAGATAGTCCCAGGCATTAAGATTAAGCTCTTTACCGGAAAGATCCCTGTGATTCTCTTTTGAAAAATAGTTCATAAATTCTTCATCAGGCAAATTTTCCGGAAGGGTTAAGCTTATATTTTCATCAGAAAAATTATAAAGTGCAATGAGCCTGTTTTCTCCTTTTTCCCTGATAAAGGCCAAAACATTTTCTTCATGAGCAGTGCTTATAAATTCCATATTCCCTCCGGCATCTCCACACCACAATTCTTCATTTTCTTCTTTCAGATCGATAAGTTCCCGGTAAAAATCGGTTAATTCACATTCTCTCCATTGAATCGGATCACGTTGAAAAAACTCCAGTCGCTTATCCAGGCATGCTTCCTGGCCATTATAGATCAGAGGCATTCCGGGTACCGTAAAACTAAGAGCTGCAAAAGTTTTAACTCCCTCACCCAGTCTCTCATAAACAGTACCGTTCCAGGAATTCTCATCATGATTCGAAGTAAATTGCATTAAAATGGAGTTTTCCGGATATGCCGTATCCACGTAATGAAAGTGGTTTCGCATATCTACTGCCGTCTGCTTGCCTTGAGCCACTTCATTCATTATGTGATGAAACCTCCAGTCATAGCTCATATTCATGGCCTCTTCATGCAAAACGGGTTGATCGGCTTCGGCTAAAAGAAAAACCTCTTTCACTTTTAGCAAAGTATCCCTAACACTATTCCAAAAATCGACCGGGACCATATGTGCTACATCAAAGCGAAAGCCATCAATATTTGTTTGTTCAATCCAGAAAATCATACTTTCTATCATATATTCCCTTAATTCCGGGTTATCATAATCAAACTGAATAACATCTGTCCAGTCGAAAGGGGAAACAAATACTCCCGCTGAATCTTTAATGTACCATTCCGGATGTTCTTTTGCCAGGGGATTATCCCAGGCCGAATGATTGGGCACCCAGTCGAGTATGACCTTCATTCCCATCTGGTGTGCCTGATCGACCAAGGATTTAAAATCTTCCATGGTACCAAACTCAGGATTTACGGCCTGGTAATCTTTAACCGAATAATAACTCCCCATCTCGCCCTTTTTATTTAGTTGTCCTATAGGATGAACAGGCATAAACCAAAGAATATCTACTCCCAGTTCATCAAGACGGGAAAGATCATCTTCCACGCCTTTAAAGTTTCCTTCCTGTGAAAACTGCCTGGTGTTTATTTCATATATCACAGCATCTTTCACCCAATCGGGATGCTCAACACTTTGTATTTCAATAACTTCACTCATTTCCTTAACACCATCCTGATCAGGAGATTTACAGTGGGTGAAAAACAGAATAAACAGGATACTCACTGATAAAAACCTGGAGCGGCGCATAAAAATTTGTATTTTTTCCATTTTTTCTAATTTTTGAAATTTAATTTAGGTAACAAAATTAGAAGAACTTTGTTATTTAGTGGTCCCGCAAAGCATGCTTTTGAATAGGGATTAAGGGATCAGAGAGGGAAGCGGTTGGGACTCTGGTGTGATGGAATTAAAGGGATTAAGGGGTGGGAGATGGTGAGGTGAAAGACGACAGGTCATGGAGTAGTATTCAAGGGCCAGGCCAGGAAGTTTTCGGAAATTCAGATAATGATTGCCTGTTGTCTCCTATCCCGTCTCAATATAATTTATCTTAATATCCAGAATGGATTCGTAATATTCACCTCTTTCAAGAATATCATCGTCCCCTTCTTCGTAATACCAGTTCACAATAAGATTATAGCCATTTTTGGTAAGATCACGAAGTAATTTAAGTATTTGAAGCATATATTTGGAAGTTCCGCTATTCAGGTATTCCAGGGCAATATTCACAGTGGTGGTATCCTGGGCAACCGTAAGGTACTCCTGCAGCCAGTCGATTATGTCTTCATAGAATATATTAGCATCTTCAGGAATTGACCTGCCCTCAAAACTTATAAAACCGGCCGGATCAAGTTTAACATCGGGGGTTTTACGTGTTTCTTCTATTATTAATGGCTCTAACAAGGTTTTTGTATTTGTCACTAAAATAAGTACAATTTTGATCGAAGTGAAAATATTTTATTAGATATTTTTTAACATTCTATCCCTATTGGACGAAATCTTTTCTTATTTGTTTCGAAGTTATAGCCAATATTTTAAATTTGCGAAAAAAAAGGGGAGTCATGCAGGAAAATTTATTGATAAAAGCCGTGGTTTATGCTGCAGAAAAGCACAAATATCAAAGACGGAAAGGATTCAATCAGGTACCTTATATTAATCATCCTCTGAAAGTATCAAAATTATTATCGGAATGTGGAGAAAATGATGATTCACTGCTCATTGCAGCAATTCTGCATGATGTGGTCGAAGATACCGATGCCACAGAACAGGAGATTGCAGATCAGTTCGGGACAGAAGTCAGTGAATTGGTCATGGAAGTTACAGATAATAAAGAACTTCCGTATGCCATTCGTAAAAACCTGCAGGTGAAAGGAGCCCCCGGTTTAAGTGAAAAAGCTAAAAAACTTAAAATCGCAGATAAAACCTGCAATATAATTGACATTCTTACCTATCCGCTTGACTGGAGTACAGAGAGGAAATTGTCCTATCTGGAGTGGGCAAAAGAGGTCGTTGACGGATGCCGGAGTGTAAATCCTGATTTGGAAAAAAATTTTGATGATACACATAGAGAAGGTTATGAAAAACTTCAAAATGAACTTTAACTGCTCCAGCTTAGGATAATAAAATAAAATTTTTGAAATACAAACGGTTAAAAGAATTGGAATTTTGATACACATTGCCTAAAAAGGAGAAGTGAAAGAGAGATACGAGTTAAAATTTCATTCTTGCCTGGGGCGTAACATTCTGGTCACAAAATTCCTTTTTCAGGTATTTATAATAGGCAGTTATTCCGATCATAGCTGCATTGTCTGTGGTCAGGCTCAAAGGTGGAATGTATACTTGCCAATTATTCTTCTTTCCTGCATTCAGGACAGCCTTTCTCAATCCGGAATTTGCAGATACCCCTCCCGCCAGAACGATCTCCTTAATCCTGTATTTCCGTGAAGCCTTTATTAGCTTTTCCATTAGAATATCAACAAGGGTTTTTTGAAGGGATGCAGCCAGATCCCTCTTATTCTCCTGAATAAAATTTTCATTTCCTTTCATCCGGTCTCGCAAAAAATAAAGAAAGGATGTTTTAAAACCACTAAAACTATAATCCAGACCTTTGATTTTCGGCTTATTGAAAACGAAGGTATCCGGATCTCCTTCATTGGCTAATTTGTCAATAAGGGGACCTCCCGGATAAGTTAATCCCATTAACTTGGCTGATTTGTCGAATGCTTCTCCGGCTGCATCATCAATGGTTTTCCCTACGATTTCCATATCCAGATGGTCTTTAACAACAACCAGTTGTGTATGTCCTCCCGAAACCAGCAAGCATAAAAAAGGAAAACCCGGAGCCCTGACATCATCTTTTTCAATAAAGTGGACCAGAATATGAGCCTGCAGATGATGAACGTCAATCACAGGAATGTCCAGAGACAGTGCAAAAGATTTGGCAAATGAAGTACCTACCAGCAGGGATCCCAATAAGCCGGGACCGCGGGTAAAGGCAATAGCATGAATATCTTTTACCCCCATATTTGCCCGTTTTAAGGCAATATCCACCACAGGGATAATATTTTGCTGGTGGGCTCTTGATGCCAGTTCAGGTACAACACCTCCATAACTTTCATGGACATCCTGGTTGGCTACTACGCTTGACAATAACTTTCTGTCAGTGAATACGGCAGCAGCAGTATCATCGCATGATGATTCTAAGGCAAGAATATTTACACTCATGAGTTCGGAATGATTATTGTACAAAGGTAAAGAGAATATGTGGATTCTTAACTTCAAGCAGGAACAGGAAAGAGAGGAGAGAATATACTGATTATCAATTCATCATAGCATTTTATTTTTCTTCTCAATATTTTTTTCATGTATTCACGCTAAAAGATACAGAAAAAAAGAAGATAAAAAACAGGATAACTTCCTGAATATTGATAAAATAACATGGTAGGATATGTAAATAAATAAATATTTTTTGTTTTTTTGTGTGAATAAAAGTAAGCTGAGAAAAATTAAAAAGTTATTGAAAATATTGCTGATTAGTATACTGGTATTCATAACCATACCGGCAACAGCACTTTTATTTCTTCAAAATAAAAAGATACAAAATCATCTCACCTCATATTTAACTGAAGAGCTCTCCGATTACCTGGGATCAACCATAAAAGTAAAAGAAGTTTCCATTTCCTTCTTTAACCGTTTTCAATTAAAAGATGTGTATTTGGAGGATTTAAACGGTGATACCTTATTATTCAGTGACAAAGTAAAAGTTTCCCTGAATCATTTTAATCGTTCGGCACGGGAGATTGGGATTAGAAGCCTGGCCCTGAAACAAGCCGATATTCATCTTATTGCTACCGATACCACCGGAGTGAATTTAAACTTTATCATTAACGAAATCCGTAAGCCCGAAAGACCTGAATCTGAGAAATGGGATCTCCGTTTGTCAAATATTCAACTTGAGGACTCCCGATTCCGTTTCACACACCCTTACAATGAGGAAAAAAACTCACCCATTGATTACACCGCACTTGACGTAAAA
>CAZQOV010000080.1:0-14287 GCA_964595055.1 uncultured Bacteroidaceae bacterium
ATCTACAGCGACCCAGTAAGAGGTCCTTCTTTCAAATTCATCTTCCAGTGACATGTTCCCTGCTATATAGGCTAAGCCCATTAAAATCAGAGGATCTCCCCAATCCGGATCCAGATCTGAGGCCCGGGATGCATATTCAACAGCTTTCACAGGGTTTTTAAGATACTGTTGTTCCAATCCTGCAAGAGAGTATAGATACTGCGCTTTTCTTTCATCTTCTTCACCCAATTCTATTGCCTCAAGGAAATACTCCTTACTTTTCTGGTATTGCTCTTTTTTCAGGAAAAGTCGACCCAGGCTGTAGGCTGCTTCAGCGGAGGGTTCTTTTGCATAAAGTTGTTCATTAACCTTTGTGTAAAACGGTTCCATTTCGCAATTCCCTGCATCGTTTAAAAAGCCTGACAGCATTTTCAGATATTCAAGGTCATCTTTATTCTCTTCGAATTTTGGGCCGTAAATATTAGCGATTGCCTCACAGGTCATAACCCTGCTATCTTTTATATTCGCATCAATTGCTTCCTTGGCCTTTTTGGTTCTTGAAGTAGGCCGTTTGGCCAGTTGCTTGTCTAATATATCTGAGGAAGTGACATAACTGTTAATCAGATCTTCACCATCCAGCATTCCATTAGTGAACAATGAAATACCTGCCGAAATCATTGTGGTGAGGACAACGGGACTGGAATTATCGCCTTTTATCTTTACCGATTCTTTTAGTGTTTCATAACCTTCTTTGATATACTCAGGGCCGTCATTTCTCCTATAACGCAACAGATCAACTCCTTTTCTGCCCAGAACATCTCCTTTACTTTTAGGGAAATACTCAATCCTCTTATCATAAATTCTCATGATGGTATCTGCATAGGCGGCTTTATCCTCGGCACTTTCTGCCTGATTCAGGTAATACCTGTAAATATTCACTCCATAGGCGAAAGTACTTTCTTTCCATTCAGGACACTCATTGTAAAGCTTTCTCCAGGGATCGAGCGCATCCTTATAGTTTTTGTGTTTGTAAAACTCATAATACAACGAAAAATTCTTCAGACATTCCTCGGAGACATCCTGCCTACCCTGGGTAAACGCGTGATTATAGCTGAATAAAATACCCAGTACTCCAAGTAGTAAAAATTTCAATCCTTTTGTTTTCATGGTTCTTAATATTGTTAATCAAATTTTCTTTTGAAGAACCAGAAATCATGTAATGTAAAGCTCAGATTAATGATTCCGTAATTCTCCTTAATCAGATTATTATCTAAAGTTCCTCTTTGACCCAGAACCACGCCCAGGTTAAAAGTGGTTTTTGTTTCTCTGAACGGTAAACCTACTCCAAAAGTTATGCCATAATCTTTTAGTTGCTCCCCACGGATGCGAAGATAGGAGTTTGAATAATATCCTCCAAGCCTGTAGTGTACTCTGTTAAAGTAACCTCTAAAAGCTTCAGGGTCCGGTGTGAATTCCAATCCAAAATTCATGGAATTGGAATTAACCAGGGAATCATTCCGGCCCATAATCCGACTTTCACTCCAGTTTTGATGCTGATATTCACCGGCAACTGTTAACCGTTCACTTAATCCAAATGCGAGTCCGGCACCATAGCGGGAAGGATAGATGACTTCCCCTTCATTATCATATTTTTCTAAGTTGAAGTCGGGATTAAATACGGGTGAATTCGTTGTATCGCCGAGGACAAAAGCTTTTCCGGGAAAAATATTTTGGTAAAGCACTGTCTCTGAGGTTTTTAAAGCTGTCCGGTTATCGTATATGGCTCCCAGTGTAAGAAAATATTTATCGTTAAAAACCTCGTGATATTGTAATCCGAAGTTAAATACTATATCCCTGATGACCCGCTCTTCATTGGAATACGTTTCTGCATTTTGACCTTCACCGGGAAATTTTACACCTTGTGTATTTTGAATAAAACCAAACAGGTTGGAAAGATTGACTCCCAGAGAAAGTTTTTTAAAAAGCATTACTGAGGTTCCGAGGTAAAACCTGTTAAGACCCCCATTTCCCTGAAAAAAATAATCGATCAGACCGATATCAGGATCATTTCGCTGATCAACAATGTTGTATCCGACGGAACTGTAAGGCGTTATTCCGGCCGATGCTTTCCACCAGGGGGAGATGGTAAAGGCTATGGCGATATGATCCAGGTTCATATTATTTAGGCGTGTATCCAGATCATTCGTTTTATATAAGGTGGAGGTGCCGGTTAAGCCAAAATCAAAGATGAAAGACAGGGTATCCAGGGCCGTATAAGCTGCCGGATTCATTACGTTGATAATCTTATTTGAACGTAGTGCAATGCCCGTTCCTCCAAGAGAACGGTTTTGCGTAAATCCTGGCATGCTGATCTCTCCAAGTCCGAAACGTGAATAAGGAGAATGAGTATTTACCTGAGAAACAGCAGGAAGTGTAATCAGGACAAGCAATAAATTAAGAAGCGTTTTTTTATTTGGCATTATATTCCAATATTCTGTTAAGTCCGTATAGGTTTAAATTTGAATCCACAAAGATGATACTTTTTAACTTTTTATCAAAGAGTTTAAGATTTCCTCCTGTTAAAACTGTTGTTAAGTCGGGATAATTGTGCTTAAGGTCCACAATGTATCCGTCTATTTCATATACGATCCCTGAAAGTACACCGGAAATGATCGCTTCCTCAGTGGTTTTTTCAGGGAAAGACCAGTTATCGCTTAAATCCACCAGAGGAAGTTTGGCGGCAAATTTGTTTAAAGCTTTTACCCGCATATCGGCTCCGGGTGATATCGCACCGCCTAAATACTGTCCATTTGAATTAATTAAATCATAGGTAATGGCGGTTCCGGAATCAATAACCAGGATATTTTTTCGGGGAAATTTATAGGCGGCACCTACTACATCTGCTATCCTGTCATAACCCAGAGTATCTTTCGATTGATAAAGATTTTCTATGGGTAAATCCGTGTTTTTATCCAATTCAATGCAGTAGTCGAGTATGTTTTTTAAATAATCCAGTACCTCAGATGAATAATCAATAACCGAGGAAATAATCGCTTTCTGAATACGTGGATACTCATTCATTAACTTCTTCAAATCGTTTATGTTTATCCTATTCCAGGTATTCTTATATCGAATATTGTCGTTTGCGAAAATTGCATATTTGATAGTGGTATTTCCCAGATCTAAAATAAGATTCATTCAATAAGTATATGTATGAAAGGTTTTTTCTTAACATTTTACAATGAAAAACGCAACAAAGATATCATATTATAACAATTTTTATATGAGAATCATTGCTTTAAAGGACTTAAAAAATGTTAAAAGCCCTTGTACAATTCAATCTTGAGTCTGATTGAACCGACTCGCAAATGTTTACCGCCCTTCCAGCAAAGCCCTTAATATTTCAATTGCTCTGGAAATTGTTGGTACATCACGCAGGGTGAGGCTTAAGCGGTTGTTATTTTCTCTCATTTTAACCTTTCGAGAACGCGCCTGAACAAAAGACAAAACCTTGCTGAAGGCATCGGAACGATAAAAGGAAGATTCAGGATCTGCAATAAAAAACAGGACCAGGGTATTATTCTTAATCATAATTTTTTCAATGCCCGACTGCATTGCCAGCCATCTGAGCTGCACCGCTCGTATCAGCTCCTCCGTTTCACCTGGAAGGGTTCCAAAACGATCTTCCAGTTTTTCCCTGAATCGGGTTAATTCCTGTTCTTCCTTGGTATTATCCAGTTCACGATACAGACGCATACGCTCTGTTATATTGCTGATATAATTTTCCGGGATTAAAATTTCCAAATCCGTATCTATCTGACAGTCAGGTGAGTAGTAATGCTTTTTCTCCTTTTTTTCTTCTTTTCCTTCTTCCTCCTCATAAATATGCCTGAATTCATTTTCTTTCAGTTCGAGTACCGCCTCATCCAGAATACGTTGGTAAGTTTCATAACCTACATCCGAAATAAAACCACTTTGTTCTGCACCCAGCAGATCCCCTGCACCGCGAATATCCAGATCCTGCATGGCGATATTGAATCCGCTTCCCAGTTCAGAATACTCTTCAATGGCTTTCAGTCTTCTGCGGGCTTCCGGGGTATTGAGATGCAGAGGTGGAGCAAGCAAATAACAGAATGCCTTTTTATTCGATCTTCCAACTCTTCCTCTTAACTGATGCAAATCGCTAAGCCCAAAATGATGTGCATTATTAATGATAATGGTATTGGCATTAGGAATGTCAAGGCCTGATTCTATGATGGTTGTGGCGATGAGAACATCATAATAGCCCCGGATAAAATCAAGCATGATATTTTCCAGCTTTTTGCCTTCCATCTGACCATGGGCAATGACCGTTCTAACCCCTTTACAGCTTCTGTTCACTACGGCTTCAACTTCAGAAATGTTCTGTATCCTGTTATGAATGAAAAATACCTGTCCGCCACGAGCTACTTCATACTCTATTGCCTCTTTGATAATGCTTTCATTAAACGAATGTAATTCCGTGATTATCGGATGCCTGTTGGGAGGAGGGGTATTAATAATGGATAAATCCCTTGCGCCCATCATGGAAAACTGCAGTGTTCTGGGAATGGGTGTGGCCGTAAGTGTTAAGGTATCAACATTGACCTTCATCTGGCGAAGCTTTTCTTTAACGCTGACCCCAAATTTTTGTTCCTCATCTATAATTAATAAGCCAAGGTCTTTAAATTCCACTTCTTTCCCTACGAGTTTATGGGTACCGATCAAAATGTCAATCTTTCCTTCTTTTAGTTGCCGGAGTGTTTCTTTTTGTTCTTTATAGCTTCTCAATCTGCTGATGTAGCCAATATTGCAGGGAAAACCTTCCAGTCTTTCTCTGAAGGTATTATAATGTTGAAGTGCAAGAATGGTGGTCGGGACAAGTACAGCAACCTGTTTTGAATCCGTCACCGCTTTAAAAGCTGCTCTTATGGCTACTTCAGTTTTTCCGAATCCTACATCCCCGCACACGAGCCTGTCCATAGGAAAATCTGCCTCCATTCCTTCCTTTACCGCTTCAGTAGCTTTTAACTGATCGGGAGTATCCTCATAAATAAAGGAAGCTTCAAGTTCCCGCTGTAAATAGGTGTCGGGAGAGAATGAAAATCCTTTTTGCTGTTTACGGACAGCGTAAAGCTTAATGAGTTCTGCAGCAATATCTTTGACTTTCTTCTTGGTGGTGCTTTTTAACTTTTGCCAGGCGCCTGAGCCAAGTTTGTATATCCTGGGAGCAGAATCATCCCTACCTTTATATTTTGATATCCGGTGTAATGCATGAATGCTTACGAAGAGCACATCTTTATCTTTATAAATCAAACGTACGGATTCCTGCTTTTTACCTTTTTTTTCAATCGTTTCCAGACCGCCAAACACCCCGATCCCATGATCTATATGAACAACATAATCGCCTGGTTTAAGATCCGTCAGTTCTCTCATGCTCAGCGATTCCTTTCGGGAATAGCGGTCTTTTAGCTTATACTTGTGATATCTCTCAAAGATCTGATGGTCGGTGTATATGCACATTTTCAGATCGTGATCCGTATATCCTTCATGCAGGGTTTGCAGACAAAAATCAAATTCAGCCTCAGGGTTTATCTCGGCAAAAATTTCTTTTAAACGATTGATCTGTCCCTCATTTTCTGATAAGATGTAGACCTGATAGTTTTCTGCTTTCCTGGTTGCCAGTTCCCCGGCAAGTAATTCGAAATTACGGTTAAATATGGGTTGGGGACTGGTGTGAAATTCGATTTCATGATCGGCCGGAGTGCTTAGGGCTCCTCCAAACTCTGTTCTGATCAGAGACTTGAGATTATCTTCTAATGTACGGGAGTTAACAATGACCTCACTTTTAACATGTGCTTTATCCGGATCATCGATATCTGTTTTTTCATAAATTTCATCCACCCGTAAAAAAATCATTTCAAGTTGATCTGCCCATATTTTTGTCCCTTTGGGTAAATATTCAAAAAAGCTTACCCGTTTATTTCCTCTTTCTTTTTCCCACTGGATATTGGGGACAAGGGTCATTCGTTTAAGTTTCTCAACAGACAGTTGGGATTCAATATCAAAGCTGCGGATGGATTCTACTTCATCACCAAAAAAATCAATGCGGAAGGGTAGAGCAGAGGAAAAGGAAAAAATGTCTATGATGCTTCCCCTTAAGGCATACTGGCCAGGTTCAGAAACAAAATCGACCAGTTCAAAGTTATATTCCTGCAGCAGCTCCTCAAGGAAGCCTCTGCTAAGGTTTTCTCCGGTTTTAATGATAAAGCTGTTACTTTCCAGTTCTTTCATGCTGAGTACCTTTTCCATCAATGCTTCCGGATAGGTTACCACGAAACTTGCTGTCCGTCTTTCGCTAAGTCGCTTAAGAACATTTGTTCGGGTAATTATATTATTCTCATCGGTTTTTTTGTATTGAATGGACCGGGTATAGGAAGAAGGAAAAAACAGGCTTCTTTCATGCCCGTCAAGCGTTACCAGATCGTTATAGAAATATGCAGCATCTTCCTTATCGTTCATGATGATCAGGTGACTGCCTTTTAACTGGGAAATGAACCGGTGAATGTAAACGGCCCGGGAAGAACCGCTTAGTCCTTTCAGATGAATAATTTTTGCTTTCCCCTCCTCCGAAAATATATCCAGTTGATTTTTTGGGATTTGGGAGGAATATTTTTGAAGGATTTTTTTCATTTGGGCACAAAAGTAAGAAAAAAAAGGCTGGGTAAATAAAAGGAGATGGGATAATGTGGTTGGGAAAATGAGGTAAGGATAATGATCAAAGGGAATGGGAAGAGTCGTAATGAGCTTGTAAATTCATACCGCTTAACGCTGAAAGCATTCCTCAATCCTTCTCCCAAATCCCTTAATCTCTAATCTCCCCCGTCGTCATTCTTTTATCCAAATCGCCTAATAAGCCTTTCAACTTCCTGTACCATTTTTTTTGAACCGGTAAACAGGGGAACCCGCTGATGAATGGTTCGGGGTATAATGTCAAGTATACGATTTCCGTTGCCGTCGGTAGCTAATCCTCCGGCCTGTTCGGCTAAAAATGCAATGGGATTAGCTTCATAAAGGAGTCGTAATTTACCTCCGGGTTGCCTGGCAGTAGAAGGATACATATAGATGCCTCCTTTGATGAGATTTCGATGAAAATCCGATACCAATGATCCGATATACCTTGAAGACAGCGTTTTTTTTCCGTTTCTGCCTTTGCAATTGTCCAGATATTTTTGGATACCCGGTGAGAATTGCTCATAATATCCTTCATTTATGGAGTAGATTTCTCCGTTTGCCGGGGTGACCATCTTGTAATGGGAGAGACAATATTCCCCAAATGAAGGATCAAGGGTAAAACCTGTCACCCCGAGGCCGGTCGTATAAACCAGCATGGTAGATGATCCGTAAATAACGTACCCGGAAGCTACCTGTTTTTTTCCCGGTTGAAGCAGGTCCTGTTCGTTGGGAATGGTTCCCGGTTCTGAAATTCTTCGGTAAATGGAGAAAATGGTTCCTATGGAAACATTTACATCGATATTCGAGGATCCGTCCAAAGGATCAATGCACACTACATATTTTCCCTCAAGTGTTATGGATTTGTTGAAGGTAATAATGTCATGATTTTCTTCTGATGCAATGGCACACACTTCGCCTCCTGAAGATAAGATTTTTATAAATCGCTGATTAGCATATTCATCCAGTTTCATTACATCTTCGCCCTGTATGTTGCTTTTTCCGGCTTTCCCCAGGATATCTGCCAGTCCTGCTGCGTTTACCTCCCGGTTAACCATTTTGGAGGCAACACCAATTTGATTCAGTAATCGGGTCAGATCACCTTTTGCGTAAGGAAAAGCGGTTTGTTGTTCCGAAATGAATTCTCCCAGCGTTGGGGGCTGATAGTTTTTTAGCATTATATTTATAATTTTGAAGGATATAGATTAAAAGGATGAAAAACATTCATGAACCTTCTTTTTAGTTGTTTAGTAATTCCATTTTTGTAAAAAAAAACATTATATGCTCGTATTCAAATTTGGGGGTGCATCGGTAAAAAATGCCGCCGCTGTTCGCAATATCGCCGAGATTCTCGGGAAATATAAGGAAAATATCATTGTGGTATTATCCGCTATGGGAAAAACTACAAATGCTTTGGAGCAGATTACAGATAACTATGTGAAAGCGCAACAAATTGAACTTGAAAGAAATTTCGAGAATTTAAGAGCCTACCATTATTATATTATGAACCGGCTTTTTGAGAATGAAGGACATCCGGTTTATTCGAGGGTAAAAAAAATTTTTGCAGGGATGCGGGCGAAATTTGATCAGCCACCAACACTGGATTATGATTATGATTACGATCAGATTGTCTGTAATGGAGAATTATTATCGACCGTCATTGTTTCAGAATATTTGAATGAGGTGGGGATCAAAACCCAATGGATGGATATCCGTCAATCGCTAAAAACGGATAACAGATACCGGGAAGCTAAAGTTGACTGGGACCTTACAGATCAACTGGTGAAGAAAAATTTCCAGTTTAACAGCAATCACCTTTTTCTTACCCAGGGATTCATCGCTTCTACAAGGAATGATTTATCCACAACACTCGGAAGGGAAGGCTCGGACTACACAGCCGCAATACTGGCATATGTGCTGGATGCCCAGGAGGTAATCATATGGAAAGATGTTAGTGGTGTTTTGAATGCTGATCCGAAGTGGTTTGATGAAACGGTGCTGCTTGAACATCTTTCCTATCATGATGCTATTGAACTGGCTTATTACGGAGCAAGTGTAATTCATCCCAAGACCATTCAACCCTTAAGGAAAAAATCCATACCCTTATATGTAAAATCCTTTATACATCCCGATCATAATGGAACCCTGGTTGGAATAGAAGAGTACGAGAAGCTGACCCCTTCCTTTATTTTTAAAATGGACCAGGTATTGCTGCATATCTCTGCCCGCGATTTTTCTTTTATAACGGAAGATTCGCTCAGTATTATCATAGCCGTATTTGCAAAACATGGTTTGAAAATTAACCTGATGCAAAATACGGCAATTTCATTTCAGGTTTGTGTGAATCAGGATGAAAACCGTTTGAATCGCGTGAGATCTGAGCTGGAGGAGGGGTTTAATATGAAGGTGGAAGCCGGACTGGAGCTTGTCACCATCCGGTACTATGATCAGGCTACCATTGAGCGTGTAACAGTAAATAAAGAAATCATACTGGAACAACATAACAGAAAAGTAGCACAGATGGTCATGAAAGATCAATGACCTTACTTATTTCCTGTAGCATAAAGCATCGTTCAATGCGATCACAGCATCTTTATAGCTTTCCCGTTGAATGACAAACTGAATATTCACTTGCATCAGAGAAAGGGAAAGTGCAGAGATGTTTATATTTCTCTCAGCCATGGCCGATGTAGCTTTGGCAATGATTCCGGGGCGGGCAACATTGGTGCCGAGTGCACTCACCAGCGCACATTTTTGAGTTGTTACCTGGAAGTATTTTTTATTGAGTTCTTCCAAAAGTTTATTCGAAAGATCTTTTTCCCAGATCACCTGAGTAATGCTATTCGCATTTGTCGATTTGAGGATATAACTGACATTATTGCTTTCAAATACCGTCATGATGTCCCTGTCAAACCCTACACTTCCTACCATGAGTGGATCATGTACTTCAATGGCAACGACTTTATCGGTTCCGGTTATGATTTCAACCCGGGGTTCATGTTCCCGGTAATCCCTGGATATAAGAGTACCCGGATGTTCCGGTTCAAAGGTGTTTTTCACCCTGATGTTGATGCCGGCCAGTTCAAGGGGCTTGGAGGCTTTGGGATGAATGGCTTCCATACCCACATCGGCAAGCTGATCGGCTACATTGTAATTGGTATGCCCGACGGGAATTGATTTTTCCAGCCCTACAATGTTCGGATCGGCACTGGAAAGATGAAATTCCTTATGAATAACAGCTTCATCAGCATTAACAGTTACCGCGATCTTTGAGAAAGTGACCTCCGAATAGCCCCGGTCAAATTCCCTCATAATGCCTTCTGTTCCTTTCGTGTAACCGGTGGCTATGGCAATGGTGTTTCCAACATCGACTTTTTTTAACTCCCGGGAAATCCGCTCATCTATGCTAAGGTATTCCTCATCGTCAAATCCACAGAGATCTACAAAATGTGCATTGATCTCATTGTTTTTTAGGATGTTCACAGAGTTGAAAGCCGAATGAGCTTCGCCGATGGAAGCCAGAATTTCCCGTGCAGCAAGCAGAATGTTGATTTTGCTTACATACCCGGTAGCCAGCACTGCCCCGAGATTGGTAAGGTAATTTTTTGCCTGCTCGATCCTTTCGGTTATAAATGCATCTGCTTCGGACTGGTTAAGACCAATGTGTTCAAACTTCCGGTTAATATCGATAAGCTTTTCAAGCAGGTCATTCATTGCGTTTTTATAGTCCTGATTTTCTTCAAACCTTGAATAAATGCCCTTTTCACCTGTTTTTTTATGCTCTAAAAGCCAGTTTGTAACGTTACTGTAGGCCGAAACCACAAAAATGCGATTGTAAAGACCTTCTTTATTGGATGTAGCTTTGATGATATTTTTCAATACATCATCAAATTTAGACATGGAAGTGCCGCCAATTTTTTCTACTGTAAGCATTCAGGGAAGATATAATTAAAATTAAGTTCTAAAATTTGACACAGTTAGACGAACAGTCTCCTGGATTTTGTCCTTGCCGCTCTCTTTTCCTTCCAACTATCAAAATTCCAGAAAAATATTTACATATTTACAGATCTCACCAATCACCAACACCTATCACCTATCACCTATTACCTATCACCGATTACCGATTACCGATTACCGATTACCAATTACCGATTACCAATTACCGATTACCATTACTAACCAACCTCCCCCATCACCTCTCAAATCTCAGCCTCATTGCACCCTCATTCTCAACGATCTTCCCCTCATCGTAAACGATTTCTCCATTCACAAAAGTCTTTCTCACGGCAGAACTGAATACCTGTCCTTCCATAGGCGACCATCCGCATTTGTAAAGCAGGTTGGATTTTTTCACTTCCCATGAAGTTTCAGGATCCACCAGTACAATATCAGCGTAATAACCTTTTCTCAAAAAGCCTCTTTTTTCGATATGGAATAATTCCGCAGGCTTGTGGCACATTTTATCCACCACCTTTTCTACGCTTATCTTTCCTTGCTTCACAAATTCGATCATAGCCACAAGACTGTGCTGCACCATGGGTCCCCCTGAAGGGGCCTTGAAATAGGAATTGTTTTTTTCTTCGAGTGTATGCGGGGCATGATCGGTGGCAATTACATCCAGTTTATCATTCAGCATTCCCTCGAACAAACCTTTTCTGTCTTTTTCTCTTTTAATGGCAGGATTCCATTTGATCAGGGTGCCTTTTTCTGCATAATGGGAGTCGTTGAACAATAGATGATGCACACAAACTTCTGCTGTGATCTTTTTTTCTGCCAGAGGGATATCATTTCGAAAAAGGCTCAATTCCTTCTCTGTTGAAACATGCAGGATATGCAGACGGGTACCGTATTTCTCAGCAAGAGAAACGGCAAGTGAGGAGGAAAGATAACAGGCTTCTTCACTTCTTATAGCAGGATGGGCTGAGATCAGCACTTTTTCCCCGTATTTCTTCCGGTATTCTTCAGAATTCCTTCGTATGGTTTCTTCATCCTCGCAATGGGTAGCAATCAGCACCGGCGATTCTGAAAAAAATCCTTCCAGACTTTTTTTATCATCTACAAGCATATTCCCGGTTGAGGATCCCATGAATATCTTTAGTCCGCATACTTCCGAAGGATTTACTTTCTTTATTTCAGCAAGATTATCATTGCTGGCTCCCATATAAAAGGAATAATTCACCAGTGATTTTTCTTTGGCCAGGGAATATTTTTTTTCCAGCTCTTCAATAGTCAATGCCTGGGGGACAGTGTTGGGCATTTCCATGTATGAGGTGATCCCTCCGGCAGCTGCAGCCCGTGATTCCGTATAAAGATCTCCTTTATGGGTAAGGCCGGGCTCTCGGAAATGAACCTGGTCATCAATAATCCCTGGCATTACCCAAAGTCCTCCGGCATCTATTATTTCGGCATCATCATGCGTTTTCAGCGCTTCAACAGAAATGTCAGCTATCTTCCCATCCTTCAAAAGGAGATTACCAATGACTTTTTGGCCTTCATTAATGAGGGTAGCGTTCTTTATTATATATTTTTTCATGATCAGGCTGCTCTTTTGTAGTTTCTGAAAAGACTGCCCAGCTTGAGTTTAATCACTCCCCAGATGGCCTCATACACAATGCCGCCGGTCATTTTGGATGTGCCTTCGCGCCTGTCAGTGAAAATAATGGGCACTTCCACTATATTAAAGCCGAATTTCCAGGCAGTGAATTTCATTTCAATCTGGAATGCGTATCCTTTGAAACGGATCTTCTTCAGATCGATAGTTTCAAGTACCTTCCGGGTGTAGCATTTAAACCCGGCGGTGGAATCATGGATCTTCATGCCGGTAATGGTCCTTACATATACCGAGGCAAAATAAGAAATCAGGACCCTTCCCATGGGCCAGTTTACCACATTCACTCCTGAGACGTAACGTGAACCGATGGCCAGGTCGGCTCCTTTGTTTTTACAGGCATCATATAACCTTGGAAGGTCGGCTGGATCATGACTGAAATCGGCATCCATTTCATAAATATAAGTATAATCATGTTCAAGCGCCCATTCAAAGCCCCGGATATATGCAGTTCCAAGACCTAATTTTTCTTCTCTCTCGATGATATGCAGGCGGTCTTTATATCCTTTTTGTTTGTTTTTTACAATGTCTGCTGTCCCGTCGGGAGAACCATCGTCGATGATGAGAATGTCAAAATTTCCCGGAAGACCCAGAATAGTTTCTATGATCTTGCCAACATTCTCTTTCTCATTATAGGTCGGTATGATTACGAGATTTTCTTTCAAAGCAGAATCAATTTAAATCTGCGAAGATAAGATTTTTAGCTTATAAAGGGATAAGCGGATGGTTAAATTGTGTTAAGATTTACTCGATAGGGCAGGACTCATGATTTTAACCTATTCATACCTCAGGGTATTTGAAGGATTCCTACCCGTTGCCCTGACCATCTGGATACCATATGATGGCAAACAAAACAGACAATTTGGTCGTGCAAGGCTATGTCCTTTTGCTGGCAAAATACCCTTTGCGACAACTTACTGCTCCTGCATGCTTCCACATTGGAGAATATTTCAAATCTTGTGTATCTCTTGATTTTTCTCATCCACCAAATCTACGCACTCAACTTAAGACCTGAAAGATGGGTTGGTAGGACGGATACGATTATTCAGGTTGGATTGTAACAGTATTCCTGTCCGGGGGGATCTGATCCGGGGCTTGAGAATTAGCCAATGATTGGCATGTAATCCGGAGTCACTTATAAAGATTGATATTTCATCTTAGCTGGAGTATGGGTTGCCTGGAGCCGGGAGGAGTCAAAGGAAAGGGTTCAAGCAATGCTATTCAGAGGGGGCTCATAGTTTAATGATCTTACAGAAATATGAAATTATAGAAGAAAATGAAATTTAATGAACTGATATATAATCACATGAAATTTTCTATGTATTTTTTTCACTAAAATGTTTGGTGGATAAAAAAACCTGCCATATATTTGCAGCCCCAATATCACGGGAAAAGATGTTCTCGACAACCGCAGAAAATGGTGTACAGATCCAAAAAAAGTTTTGGAGATTCCAATAAGATGATTTAAATTTGCACCCGCTTTTCGACAGAGAAATGTTCTTTACAAGGATGCAGGAAAAAAATCGAAAAAACGAAAAAAAGTTTTGGAGATTCCAGAAACTGGTTTTATCTTTGCAACCCGCTTTTAGATAAAGATTGTTCTTTACAGGATTGCAGGAGGGGAAATCAGAAAAATCCAAAAAAAAGTTTTGGAAATTAGAAAAAAAGGTTTTATCTTTGCATCCGCTTTTCAAAAAAGCAAGTTCTTAACGATTGAAAATTGATGATTGCAGGCAATGCGATTAAAGCTTTTACTGCGATCAAAAATATACGAAGAAAACGTTCTTTGAAGGTATTGAAAAGGTAAACAAATAAAAGGCCAAAAGAGGCACTATCAATTCCTTTTTTGATTTAATAGTGATTAATGGATCTTGAGCAATATTGAACTTATAATAACAACGAAGAGTTTGATCCTGGCTCAGGATGAACGCTAGCGGCAGGCCTAACACA
>CAZQOV010000081.1:0-14250 GCA_964595055.1 uncultured Bacteroidaceae bacterium
TTTTATCCGGAAATTGAAAAGAGAATAAAATTACTGAAAGGAAATCGCCACTGGAACAAAACCATAGAAAGTGCTGTAATTTAACTTCTCAGGGCCAAAGAAACAGAAAAGATTACGGAAAAGATCCGGAATGAAATAATGCCTGAATTATGGAAAATGCGGTCCACCCTTGAAGATAAACTGAACATCGAGGATCTTCTGAAAGATAAGATGCTGGAAGATAAAAATCCGGAATGGGAAAGGGTCTTTGAAGACACTCCAGGCCTGTATGATAAAATGGAGGAATTCTCGAATTTGCAGATGGAAGGATCGGATGTTTTTCTTTCTGCATTTGCCATGCTTAAACGCTTCGATTTTTTCAACGATATTAACAACTGGTTTTTGCCCTTCTACAAGGAAAATGAACATTTCTCCGATATTTTCAGCCAGGTGAAAGAGGGATTTGACAGCAATACATTTTTGGAAGGACTGGAGAGAACCAGTTTTCTCTGCAATTCAGACAAATATTCTTTTTGTTTGAATGTGAAGCACATGCCTGATATGCAGAAAAACATGATGGTGGAATTATTCAATAAAGAAATGGAGGCAATGAATGAAATGGCAAGTGAAGATGAATTGCTGAAAAAGGATGTTCATGACAGATCGGTCATTGTTCAATACACCCAGGATCTTTATCGTTTTTTCAAGCTCCATCCGATGAAAAAAGAGTTCAAGGATATTTTTGAACTACCACTTGATTTTCATAACAAGGAGTTTTTCAGATCCATGGTGGATGATGAAGACATCATCCGGAATATTGGGGAATTCTATTTCGAGAAAAATCATTATTCAGAAGCTCTGGATATTTTTCTTTCTCTTGAAAAAGAAGTTGGCGGACATGAATTGCTGGAGAAAATAGCATATTCTTATCAATGTTTGGGAGACTTTGAGAAGGCTCTGGAATACTATAAAAATGCAGAACTGGCTACAAAACCCAGAAGCTGGCTTTTTAATAAAATTGCATTTTGCTACCGCCGACTGGAAAAACATGATCTGGCCATCAAATATTACCAGGAATCCGAAAAGATTGATCCGGAAAACCTTTATATCCAAACTTCATTAGGGCAGGCGAATATGGAGAAAGGAGATTATGAAACAGCCCTGAAATATTTCTTTAAGGTGGAATATCTTGCTCCTGATAATGTTAAGGTTCATCGTCCAATAGCCTGGTGTTCATTTGTACTTGGGAAGTCTGATAATGCTAGAAAATATTTTGAAAAGATAGTCCGTAAAGAAGGGAATAAATACGATTACATGAATCTGGGCCATGTATACTGGAGTCTTGGTGACAAGTCAGAAGCAATAAAGAGTTACAGGGAAAGTCTTAAAAATTCGAAACTGGATGTCGAATGGTTTACAGAGGTCATGAAGGAAGACAGTGTTCAATTACAAAAATATAACATTCCTGAGTTTGATGTCCTGTTAATGATTGACTATATAAAATTGATTGCCGACGAAGAGAGATGATGTTTTCGGAGTTTGGTTTTGCATTATTTAACTAACAGACAGCAACTTAACTGAATCGAAACACCAGACCCTCAGGGTTTAAGACCCTCGGGGTCTTAAACCCTGAGGGTCTGCCTCTCCCCCATCACAAAATCTCCTTCAGCATCAAAGCATTCTCCACCGAATTCGCTCCCACATCATTATTGAAATAAATATAATAATCCTTTGCTCTTGACCTTTTCATCCTGTCTGCCCACCCCGCTAGTTCTTCTTCATTGTACTTATACTTATACCACTCTTCCTTCCCGTGAAAACGCAGATAAACATTTTTTGTCCGGTCTTCAAGTAATTCCGGTAAATCATCGGGAGCAGAAAGACTGCAGGTAATCACATTATAGCCGGCAAGGATATCATAAATATCTTCGGTAAACCATGAAGAATGCCGGAATTCTATCACATTCAGGAAATCCTTGTTCAGTAACCTGCAGAATTTTTCAATCTTTTCTTCATTTTTATGAAGATTTCCGGGTAACTGCCACAAAATAACACCGGTCTTTCCCTTGATGGGATCTATGCCCTCGTAGAAATTTTGCAGATGCTCTTCGGGATCTTTCAGCTTTTTCATATGCGTAATATATCGGCTTCCCTTAACCGTAAACCTGAACCTGTCAGGCGTGATCTTCATCCACTCTTCCAATGTCTTCTTTTCTGGGATTTGGTAAAAAGTATTGTTAATTTCAACTGTATTGAAATGTTCGGCATAATACTCAAGCCATTTCTCTTTTTTCAGATCTTCAGGATAAAACTTACCTCTCCAGTCTTTATAATGATATCCCGAGCACCCAACATAATAAGCCATAATCAATTCTTTATTTTTTTTGACAGGAAGGACAGATATAACATCCTCTTCCTGAAACTTTAATTTTTTTAACTTCCCCTTTACAGTAAGGACAACTTTCCCCTTCATCTCGAACCGGAAGCAGATAGTTTTCAGGCAATTTATCGGGATCTGCATGAACTTCTATAGCCTTTGTTAATGCTTCATTCATATTCCTGAAAAGCTCCCTTCGCTTCTTCTCATCAATCTTGCTTAAATCCTTTTTGGGATGAAGCCTGCTCTGAAAAAGAATTTCATCAGAATATATATTTCCTATTCCTGACAATAAACTTTGATCCATCAGAGCACCCTTTATGCCTCCCCTTTTTTTATCAAGCAACTTCAAAAATTCATCCTCACTCAATTCCAGCGCATCTTTTCCTATATCATTCTCTTCTGCAAATCCATCAGGGGACTCACAAATCTCGATCTTACCCAGTTTTCTTTTCGTTAATATACTTAAGTGCCCTTTACCCTTAAAATGAAAGGAAAAAGCAGAATATTCAGGTTCTTCATCATCTTTCTCATAATAAGATACTGTACCGGTCATCCCAAAATGCAAAACAAACCAATTAAAATCCTTTATCTCCAGAAAACAGTATTTCCCTCTTCTACGGGTACTGTTAATCTTATGATCTCTGATCTCATTTAACTTCTGACGGGAACTCCCGACCAAATCTCTTACATGGATGGTATAATCGCTGATGGTCTTTCCTACAGCTTTATCATCAATGGTTCTTCTGAAAACTTCTACATCTGGTAATTCGGGCATGATCTTATAATATTGATTAACATAATTATGAGCCTAATCCTAAAGTCAATTATTCAAAAACGGGTACAAATAAAGAGCACAAATGAACACAAATAAAATATTGAAATGCAATTATTTAAACCAATAATAATGTTACAATTCACCGAAAACAGTTTTTCGGAGTAGGCTCAATTATTGGATAACGAATAGGTTGAAAAAACCATGCCATATTCTTTAGAAAATAAAGGGTATTAAAGTTCAGGGATTAACCCGAAATCCTAAAAAAAACCTCTTTTAAGAAAACTTCCATATAATTCTTTCAATCTAATCGAAAACCGGATTTTTTTCATCAGGGTTGGCCTTAATATAATTTATAAAGAAGTCCATTCCCGGAAATCATTTCTCTTATGTCTGTAGAATGTTTATAACAAAATGTGTAAATAATCAACATAAGCTAGCTTATTGATTAACATTTGATTTCCTCTGAAATTGGCCGTACATCTGCATTGAAACTCCAAACAGATATTTATTTGGCCTTTGGCATGAATTTTAATCCCTTATAAGGTAAGTTAAACTCAAAAACCTCTATTATTATGAAAATGGTAAAAGTAATTGAAGTAATAGCATCATCAGACAAAGGGTTTACGGAAGCAACCCAGATGGCTGTTGCTGAAGCTTCAAAAACAGTGAAAAACATCAAATCTATTTACATCAAGGAGATGAACGCTAATGTGGAAAATAACGAAATTGTTTCTTATGCAGTGAATGCAAAAATTTCATTCGAGATTGATAAGCACTAGTGTTTTAGATTACATCACAGATTTATTACAACTAATGAATTATCCGGTCAGGGTGGGTTCATACTTCCCGGCTGGATAATTATTGGTTTTCACCCTTTTTCCATCAAGATTTCACTGCCCGGCCCGAAGCTTCAAATTGCCTTCCTTTTTAATAATAAATTCTGAATAATGCCCGTCCATAATAAAGATATTGCTGATATTCTATTCGAAGTAGCCGATTTTCTCGATCTGAAAGGAAGAAATGAATTCAGAATCAGATCATATAGAGACGCTGCCCGTACCATATCTGAAGGTCCGGAAAGCATTGTAAAAAAAGCTCGCAATGAAGAAGATATTTCTTCCCTGCCTGGCATAGGAAAGAGTATGGCTGAAAAGATACGGGAGATTGCAAAAACCGGAACACTCAAACAGCTGGAAAAAATTAAGCAAGATGTTCCTTCTTCACTTGTAGATATTATGAAGCTTGAACAAATGGGACCTGAGCGAACCAGAATATTGCACGAGAAACTGAACATTGAAACCATTGAAGATCTCAGAGAAGCGGCAGCAGAAGGAAAAATTGAAGAGATTAAAGGCTTTGGCAAAAAGATACAAAAAAATATACTCCGGGAAATAAAAGAATTTTCAAAAAAAGGTGGATCCAAACGTTTCAAACTCGCCGATGCAGAAAACTATGCATCATCAATCCTAAAATACCTGGATAAAAAGACAGATAAGCTCATCCTGGCAGGAAGTACGCGAAGGATGAAAGATAATATCGGGGATATTGATCTTGTTGCCACCAGCCGTGATCCCAAAGAAGCAATAAAATATTTTACAGCCTATGAAGATACGGACCATGTTCTGGCACATGGCGAAACAAAATCTTCTATAAAATTAAAAAATGGACTTCGTATAGATTTACGTCTTGTAAATAAACGCTCGCTTGGAGCAGCCCTCTTGTATTTTACCGGGTCGAGAGCTCATACCCTGACCTTACGTAAGCTGGCACAAAACAAAGACCTGAAGCTTAGTGAATATGGCCTTTTTAAGGGGAAAAAGAGAGTGGCGGGAAGAACAGAAGCAAATATATATAAAAAACTGGACTTAAAATTCATAGAACCTGAATTAAGAGAGAATAAGGGCGAAGTTGATGCCGCTGCAAAAAATAAGCTTCCCGGTCTGATTCAACGGAAAGACATTAAAGGAGACCTTCACACACATACAAAAGCATCTGACGGCAAATACAGTCTTGAAGAAATGGTGAAAAAAGCAAAAGATCTGGGTTATGAATATTACGCCATCTCAGAACATTCAAAGAAAGTGGCAATGGCCAACGGGCTGACCGAAAAAAGGCTGAGAGATCAAATGGAAGAAATTGACCGGCTCAACGAAAAAATGAAAGAGATAAAAATATTAAAATCCATTGAGGTCGATATTCTTGAAGATGGCAAACTGGATTTTTCCAATAATATCTTAAAAGAACTGGATCTGGTCATCTGTTCCATACATTATAACCTTAATCTTTCGAAGGAAAAGCAGACAAAAAGAATATTAAAAGCCATGGATAATCCATACTTCAATATTCTTGCCCACCCGACTGGCAGAAGGATTGGAGAAAGAGATGAGATAAAACTTGACCTGAATAAAATAATGAATGAGGCCGGGGAAAAGAACTGTTTTCTGGAGATTAACTCCCATCCCGACAGGCTTGATCTCAGGGATAAATACATCCGTATGGCCAAAGAGAAAAGATTAAAACTGGCTATATCCACCGACGCCCATTCAAAAGCCAATCTGGAAAATATGAAATACGGCGTTGCCCAGGCGCGCAGAGGATGGCTGGAAAAAAATGATGTGATAAATACGCGATCCTGGAAAGAACTTAAAAAGCTTTTGAAGAGAAATTAAATGCCCATAACCATGGCTTCAAATCCCTATAAAAAATCTCCATTTCCTGATTTTGAAAAGCTCAAAAGCCTATCAAAAAAGCAGGCAAAAAAAGAAGTCCTGCAACTGAGAGATGCCATAAACTATCATGATCACAGGTACTATATTAAAAATGATCCTATTATTTCCGATAAAGCTTACGATACCCTGCTTCACAGGCTTGAGGAAATTGAAAACAACTACCCGGATCTGAAAACAGATACGTCGCCTACACAAAAAGTCGGGGCACCTCCGGTTGACAAATTGAAAAAGAAAGAGCATAAAGCCATCATGCTCAGTCTTAATTCTTCGGATGAAGAAAAAAAGATCAGGGAGTTCATTGATTCCGTCAAAAAACTCACCGGATTAAAAAAACCGGAACTTGTACTGGAACCAAAACTGGATGGATTGTCTGTAGAAGTTTATTATGAAAAAGGCCGCTTTTCTTATGCAGCCACCCGCGGAGATGGAAAAACGGGTGAGGATATATCCGAAAATGTAAAAACCATTTCCTCTCTTCCTCTTCAGTTACGCAATAATGATTATCCGGATTCCATTGCCTTTCGGGGTGAGATTTTCATGCCCCTGGATGCTTTCAGGAAAATCAACAAAGAAAAGATCGAAAAAAATGAAGATCCTTTTGCCAACGCACGAAATGCTGCCGCCGGAATTGTAAGGCAACTCGATTCGAAGAAAGTTGCAAAAATGCCACTCGATATTTTTTTCTATGAAGTGCTGACTTCCAATGAAGACGGGTTCAAAAGTCATTACGAGATGTTAAAGAAACTCCCGGAATGGGGATTGAAAACAAATTCCATTATCGAAAAATGTGAAAGCTTCAAAAAGATAAAATCTTACTATTCTGATTTATCCAAAAAAAGAGATGAGCTTTCCTTTGAGATTGATGGCATAGTCATTAAACTGAATGATCGTGAGTTAAGGAAAAAAGCAGGGGTGAGGGAAAGATCCCCTCGTTGGGCCTATGCCTGGAAATTCAAGCCAAAAAAAGAAAAAACCATACTCCGTGATATTGTAATCCAGGTAGGAAGAACAGGAAAACTGACGCCCGTGGCTCTCTTTGATCCCGTTGATGTTGGAGGAGTTACCGTAAGCCGGGCAACTTTGCATAATGAAGAAGAGGTAAAAAAGAAAGATGTGAGAACAGGTGATAAAGTCCTGATCCAGAGAGCCGGCGATGTGATTCCAGAAGTGGTAAAAAGAATTAAAAAAGCAGAAAAAAGGCGTGGAAAAGCCTTTGAAATGCCATCGAAATGCCCCGTCTGCAACACGAAAATTAAAAAAGAAGGGGCTTATAGTATTTGTCCTGCAGGTCTTGCCTGCGAAGCCCAGCTCAAAGGAACTCTATCCCATTTTGTTTCAAAAGGAGCCATGAACATTGAAAACCTGGGTGAAAAGAATATCTCCATGCTGGTGGATGAGGGTCTTGTAAATAGTTTAGCGGATATTTATAAGCTGGAAAAACCGGATATTATGAAGCTAGAGGGATTCGGAGAAAAATCTTCTGAGAAACTGATTGATGCCATCCGGGAATCCCGCAATCCTACTCTTTCCGATTTTATTTATGCGCTTGGAATCAGACATACAGGAAAACATATTGCCCGTTTGCTTGCCAATCATTTTCACAGCCTGAAGAATATCAGAAAAGCAAGTTCCAGGGAAATCAGATCCATTCATGAGATTGGAGATGAGATTGCTGAAAGTATCTCTAATTTCTTCCATACGGAAAAAAACCAAAAAATGCTGGATGAGCTGCAAGATCTGGGTGTAAAAGTAAAAACAGAGAAAGGGGAAAAATCCGACCGGCTTTCCGGAAAAACTTTTGTTATAACTGGTAAGCTTGAAGGATATTCAAGAGATGAAATCAAAGAAAAGATCGAAGCACTGGGAGGAAATGCCACGTCAAGCATAAGTAGCAACACTGATTATCTGCTTGCTGGTGAAGATCCCGGCAGCAAACTTGATGATGCAAAAGAGAACAGTGTTCAAACAATTAATGAGGATGAATTCAACGATATGATTGATTCCGCAAACGAAAAATAAAGGAAAAGTTCGGGTATTAAAGCCGGAACTTACCCATATATTCTGCTTCATCTAAAATATAACCATCTATCGCCTCGAGGAAATCTTCGCGACTGTTTATGGATTCCCTTGGGATTTGCCTGTTAAGTGCAAAAATTTTGAAAAAATACCGGTGTTCTTCACCTTCCGGTGGGCATGGCCCGCCATAACCGATCTTTCCGAAGTCATTTTTCGCCTGAATAGCGCCATTTTCAAGATGCTTTTCAATAGGAATGACTTTCTCCAGTTCATGACAATCATCTGGCAAATTATAAACCATCCAGTGGGTAAAAGTTCCTCCGGGAGCATCCGGATCTTCCATGATTAGTGCAAATGTTTCTGTTCCTTTCGGTTCCCCGTCCCATCTAAGTAAAGGAGAAGTATCATCTCCTTTACATGAATGAACTTCAGGGATTGAAGCACCCTGCTCAAATGCAGGTGTTGTCAAATTAAATGCCATAATTAATTTCTTTTTTGCGTTATTATATTACTGCATCTGTTCTCTTCCGAGATTATAAAACATCAAACCAAGGTTAATATTTACATAACCCTGATTGTCCAATTCCTGGTTTTTAAACACATAATTATACCGGGCACCAATATTGACTCTTATATTTCTGGTAATTGGGATCAACACTCCAGCCTCGGGCTGCAGTCCAAAACTCCAGTTGTAATTATTGGTGAAGGTATAAAGGCCAAGATCTGTCCGTCTTTGAAAATAATAAGCTCCAACTCCCAGTTTTCCATAGGGCAGAACTCTGCTTTCTTCGCCCATGAAATTATACTGGAAAGTGGCCAGAGCAGGGAATGAATTCATATATCTGAACTGTTTTCCATATACCGTCACATTATCATCGCTATAGGTGTCTTTATCTAGTTCATCATAAAAAGTATGTAAGCCCACCTTTAGACCAATAGCTATCCTGTCAGTAAGATGATGACCGAATTCAAAACTTCCTCCACGGAAGCTGGTGGCAATATAGTCAGCGGTTTCACCCGTGGCTATTGAATAATCATATGTAAGTTGAATGTGATTCTGAGCAGATGCTTCATAATTGGATAAGGCTGCCAATAATAGAATTGTTAAGATTCCGGTTTGAATTATATTTAGAAATGATTTCATATCTGTAATCTTTTTATGGTTTCTTTTTAATTGGATGAAAAAATCAAATTTAAAATCTGAACTATCATTCATATAAATAAGGAGATTGATTGAATGCCTGTTCGATACCATCTCTTATCCTTTCCTCTGTATTTGAGTATGATAACTCAGCAAGACCATTCAACACAGCCATCCATCGAACGGTATAGGAGACTTCTCCATTCCCCTCATCAACATTATAAGGTTCGGAGGGATCAACCATCTCAATTATAACTGTACCTACAGAATATGAATATGAAACCGGATAACCCCATGGATAATAATTATTCCAGCGATAACCGGGATAATAATAATTTAGTCCGTAATAGCCACCCCAATAATCATAACCATAATTATAGTAATCATAATAATAATCCGTATATGAAACTGTTGCACGGGATGCCAGAAGAACTACCGCATCATTCATTTTTGTCTCATCCATAGTATCAGCGGGAACCAGCTGGGTGTAGCCTGCATTTTCCATCTGGAAAGCAATCTCATCAAGAATAGCATTATCAAGCTGGATTTCATCATCCGTTTTTACATAATCTTCATCTGCAGTAATAATGGGCACAGTATCGGCAAGCAAGAAATTAGTCCTGGTGTCAAAATCAAATCCAACATCATATTGCGTTTGCACTACATCGAGGTCTGCAAAATTTTCAGCATCATCCGGATAACAGGATGTAAGGAGTAAAGAAATAATTAATCCGAACATCCCGGAATACATAACTTTTTTTCTCATAATCATTATTTCTTTTTGCTTTAAAATCATAATTTACCTTATTAATTAGTTTTCTAAATCTTTTGTTTTACAATTCTTATTAACCTTTCCATTTCATCATTTGATAGTTCAAAATCAAAAATGTCCAGGTTCTCTTTTCTGTGATCTTCACTGGAGGCTTTAGGGATAACGGATACATTTCCCAGTTGAATTAACCATCTCAGGATGATCTGGGAAGCACTTTTATTGTATTTTTCTTCCAGTTCTTTAAAAATATCATCGTTTACAGCTTCACCACGTTCAAGAGGACTATAGGCAGTAAGTGTTTTCCCTGTTTCTTTTATGGTTTCAAGTGTTTCAAATGCCGGATCATGAGGGCTGAATTTAACCTGGTTATTCGCTACCGGACCCATGTTGACCGCTTCCCTGAACAATTCAGGACTAAAATTACTTACGCCTACAAATTTCACTTTCTCTTCGTCCTTAAGTTCAAACATGGTGTCGAGACATTCTTTTAAATCCATAGAAGAAGTCGGCCAGTGTATAAGTAGGAGGTCAACATAATCGGAGTCAAGCTTTTTCAGGCTTTCTTTCAGGGAAGAACGGATGCCGGATGCGGTTAAATTTCCGTAAGCTACCTTTGTGGTTATAAATACCTCTTGCCGATCAATTCCACTCTCTTTCAAACCCTTGCCAACTTCCCGCTCATTACCATAATTCTGAGCGGTATCCAGATGCCTGTAACCTGTATCCAAACCACTCCGGACACTCTCAATACAGGTTTTTCCACTCATATTCCAGGTGCCAAGGCCAATTACAGGAATAATATCTTTAATCTTTGTTTCAGGTGAAAACATACTATCTGATTTTTATTGGTTATCCGATGGTTACATTATTGACAATCCCTCTGACTCCAGGGATATATAACAATGCATCATGAGCAGCATTGGCGGCAGCATAATCCTGAACATTGCCGGAAATCGTTACTAGCCCGTGGTCAACAGACACCTCTATATCATTCGTATTAACGAAAGGATCAGCATCAAGGGCATCATAGACATTATCTGCAATCAATTCATCGTTAACATCATATCGTGTATTTACAATCAAATTATTTTTCACCTCACTTACTCCATTAACATTAGAAGCTATTTCTTCGGCCAGCTTCAATTCATGAAAAGAGTAGACAGAACCGTTTAATTCTACCCTCCCTTTATCTACAACAACATCTATATCATTTGAGTTTACCTGGGTATTCCAGATCAGAAATGAGCGGACGCTTTCCTCAATTTCATTGTCCTCAGGTTGCTGGAAGCTTTCAGGCTGTTCAATCTGCAACTGGTTATCCACCGCTTTGACTCCCATCACCATGTATGCATCATTTTCCGCTGCACGGAATGCATCATAGTTTCTTACCACTCCTTCCAGGATAACACTGGTACCGGTAACATTTACTGTTATATTACTATCCTGAATGCGGTTGTCTCTTCGAAGATACTTTTCAACCTTGGTTTTAAGTTCTCCTTCAGACCTGATAATCTCTTTTCTTCTCATTGTTTTCCTCCTTTATCTCAATTTAATTATCAATCATCTTTTTACTGTTGATTCAACAATTAAACCAATCAGGGTAAAAAGACATTTATAAAACTTCTTTTCATATATACAAGCGTTATTTATCTGATTGTCGTCATGTTATGTTCGATATAAGAACTGATTTAAAAGCCATACGGGTGTGGATATTACGCACAGATATGGGGTATTATTCATCAGGATTATTAAAAAATCATACAATGTTTACAGATCAATTATCCGGATAAACTGTTAACTAGATGAAGACATTAAATCCGCAACAATCAATATGTTTGAAAAATATCTTACCAGACCTATGCAATCAGTCAACCTGAGAGATTATGATCCCGGGTATATCGAATCGGGATTGACAAAGATCCAGGGGAAAAATCGAATGAGAAAAAACAGAAATGGGATTGCTAAACTTCAGGATAAACTTTATGCCCATGACCGCTATTCCATATTAATTATTTTCCAGGCCCTGGATGCGGCAGGAAAGGATAGTACAGTTAAACATGTTTTCAGGAAGGTCAGGCTACAGGGAATTCGTTGTATAAATTTTTACCCTCCGTCAAAGGAAGAAAACAAACATGATTATTTATGGAGAATACATAAATATGTACCGGAAAGGAGAATGATCAGCCTATTTATCCGCTCCTATTATGAAGATGTTACAACAACACGAGTTCATCCTGATTACATACTGAAACAGAAAATACCAGGGATTGAGTCGATTGATGATATCAAGAATAATTTCTGGACCAAACGCTTCAATCAAATCAACGATTTTGAGAAAATGCTGGTTGAGAACGGTACTATAATCCTTAAATTCTATTTAAATGTATCGGAAGCCAAACAGAGCAAGCGGTTATTGAAACGCCTAGGGAGATCCGATAAGCACTGGAAGTTCTCCGAAAAAGACATAGAGGATCAAAACTTAAGAGATAAATACCTGGATGCTTATGAAAAAGCCATCAATCACACCACCACTCAGCATGCACCCTGGTATATTATCCCGGCCGACCGGAAATGGTTCATGCGCTATCTTGTAAGTAAAATAGTCCTCCAAAAACTTCAGGATCTGGACTTAAACTATCCCGAATTATCCTTAAACCCTGAGAGAAACATCGAGGAGATAAGACAGAAGCTAAAGCAAAAAAGCAAAAATTAAGATCCTTTTAAACAGAATGCTGCGTAATTTTACTCATTATATTGAGTAAATTTTAAATACGTGTACCAAAGGCCTGAAATAGAGATTTAAAAAAAAGAATAAAAGAGCCAGGAAAATTTGCACAGGTAATAAGGGGACCTCGTCAGGCAGGAAAAGAACGAAATTATGAAGTTGATTTCATTATTGAAAAGCAGGATAAAACAGTAGCCATAGAAGTAAAATCCGGTATCTCAAAGAATACCAAAGGCATGGAAAAATTCAAACAAAAATTCAGTCCACATAAAATAGTGCTAATTGATGATAGCGCTTTATCATGAAAAGAGTTTTTGAAAATGAATCCGGGAGAGTTGTTTTAGGTTGGGGAAAACAATCTGTAAATATCTATCAAAAAAATCTGAAATAACCCACTCAGATCCACTAAATTTCATAAATTTATACAAATCAAATACTTCCGCTCATGAAAACCACAATTTGGACAGGTATCTTAGTTTTCATCGGATGGGCGATCTTCAGCAATTACTGGTATGTGTGTAAAATCAAAGATCTGTGCGGGGATGAGATTACAGCCGTCACCGGCATGGATGAAACAATCACTGAACCGGATACTATTGCTGAACAGCGCAGAGCTGAAGAAGAGGCAGAAAAAGAAGTCGCCCTTATCCGTTCCATCGAACAAACCGTCATTTACTTTGCTTTCGATTCATCCTATGTCTTAAATGAAAGTCAACTTGGTGATCTTACCGGCGAAGTAAATACCCTCTCACCAGAACTTATCGTTCTGGAAGGTCACTGTTGCGATATTGGCACAGAAACCTATAATATGGAACTGGGACAAAGAAGAGCCGACCGTGTCAAGAGAGCTCTCGTTGATCAGGGAATATCCCCGCAAAACATCTCCACCATTTCTTACGGTGAAGAACAACCAGCAGTTCCCAATACCAGTGAGGAAAACCGTGAAAAAAACCGAAGGGTTGAAATCATCATTAAAGAAAAATAAAAGCCATGGAGAAATTAAGCGCCATTTTTCAGATCTCAATTTTGTTAATAGTTGCCTTCCTTATTGGAATAGTTATGACATGGGTGTATTGGCGAATAAAATACAGGAAGTTGAAAGATGAAACAGAGGAAAAAGCCAGAGAGCAGGAAAGACTCCGTATGGAACTGCAGCAAAGCATCGACCGCGTTAATACTGAAAACCAGGAATTAAAAGAACAGCTGGAAGAATCCAGGGAAAAGAATATCCTGCTGATGAAAGAGTATATTCCCAGTAAACTTTACACCGCTATTGTAAAGAACATGGGTGAAGGAGTTTCTGTTAGCGATGAAAACGGATTTTTCCTGGTATACAATCCAAAACTGGAACAAATTACCGGTTATACCCGCGAAGAAGCAAATGAGCAAAAGGATAAGATTTTCCTGAAATCCATTTATCCCGATGAGGATCTGAGGCAAAAAGTCGCAGAGGATATCGAAAACATTCCCGAAGCAAAAGAGCACACCAACATCAAAAGTACCATCACAACAAAAGATAACAAGAAAGTTCCGGTGCTTGTTACCTCAACGGTCGTGAGCTATTATGGGAAAAAATATTATCTCTCGGTGTTCAGGGATGTGTCGAAAGAGCCGAAGGTGGAGGCGTAGGGAGGGAACGTGAGCGGTGAGGGGTGTGACGGTATGAGACAAAGACTTTAGCGACGAGGAGGATGAGGGTTATGTTGAATGATAATGATTTGACAATTTCAGTT
>CAZQOV010000082.1:0-4543 GCA_964595055.1 uncultured Bacteroidaceae bacterium
GTAACATGTTTAGGCGGGATAATTATCTTTCTTTCGATCAGTTCATTGATGATATTGAGATAATTTATGGAGGTTTTTCCGATAAGGAGATGCTTGAGATTTTTACCGGAGTTATAGGCATGCAATATATCCCTGAAGCCCCGAAGGTAAAGATGATCTTTTGTGAATCCACCTCCCCTGAAGATCCGTGCAGTGATATAAAATGCCTCGTTTTCATCTACCTTTCCATGATCCACCATGTATTCAAAACAATCTTTAAAATCCAGTCCTTCAAGCATTTTTTGAATGCCAAGTACCCTTAGGGCAAAGGTCTGGAGTCGTTTGACGTTCATATTCCCCGAGAGGTATTCACTTAATACGGCCAGCCCTTCCTGAGTATGCGTATTCAACGGTGTTCCAAGCCTGAATATTTTCAGTGGTTGAAGTCTTGAATTTGCTGTGGTTAGCATATGAACACCGATCTCATGTTCCCTCAAGGCATTAAGGGATTTTTTTGAGAACATCGAATCTTTGCGAATTCTGATCGTATTCTTGTTATTTATAATTAGAATTTTTGAAACTACCTGTCGTGAAATCTCCATCCTGCATTTAATGCCATATTCATCCAGTGTTTCTTTAAAAAGTTCCAGTGTTTCTTTTGGACCGTACACATTTTCTTCATCAATATCGATAGATGAAGAGAGGTGAAGGATATACTCTGCATTTTGGACATCTCTCTTGCCGGGTTCTCCAAAATACCGGAGGGAATTGTACAGGAACTTTTCTGTACCAATAGAATTCATGATCTCAATTTTATCGGCATATGAATCGATCACTGCCTGGTAAAGCATTCTTATGGATACATCACTGATATCTTCAACTTTCAACTGGTATAATTTCCTCTTAAAGACAAAAGGATCCAGGGATAGCTGACGATAATAAAAATGAGGGTTGGTTCTGAATTTGGATTTGAAGAATTCTTTTTTGGCCTGTTCAATATTTACCGGATTGGTATACTTCAATATTTCAAGGTTTTTGGCCAGGTCAAAAAAGTCTTTATCCACTTTTATAAGACTGCTTTCCAGTTCAGAAGATAACAGGGCATTATTCCGTTTAACGGTAAGGTTGGTATTGGCTCTCGCAAAATGCGCGGCGGTGTTCACGATAGCTTTTTTTAAGCGGTGAGTTAACCGTTCAATGATAAGGGGATAATTTTCACCGCTACGTTCATTACAGTAGATCTTTTTTATTTCGGTGGCAAGGACAAGAGCATTGAAATTTTTGGTAATGTATTCAAGGAGATAGCCTCTCCCGTAAAAAACCTCGTTTTCACCTGTACGGGTGGTAATATTAGGGAGGGTGATTTTGGAAAGTTCACGGATAAAATAGTCAAGATATTTTCCCCATTTACCTTTATCGATATTCTCGGTTCCGATGTTAAAAACCGGACTATCTTTTTCCATTCTCTGATAATTAAAAGAATGAACATCAAATATAATGACCGAACCGAATTTTTTCTCAAGCCTGGAAATCAGGGCATCTACCACCTGATAGAAAATTATATGTTTGGCAAGGCTTTTTTCTTTTTCTTCCTGGCTTAATGGGTTTTCCCAGATCTCTTTGCCCCAGGCAGTTTCATAAATGGAATCTTTGAGAGGTCTGTTAAGATCATATTCATAGCGGGAATCGTTACAAGCAACCACAATGGGAAGGGGAGAAATAAACCGGAGGGTTTCAGGATCTTCTTCATACCATCGTTCGTAATCGTTCAGTTTACATTTTTTGAGCAGTTCAGGCCGTAAATTGTGTCCGTTATGTATGGCAAAACTGGCAAAGGGGACATCATCTACAATTTTGATATAGATGGAATGGTCTTTGCTTTCTGCTTCAAAATGGTCTCCGTTTTTTATTCGGGTAATAATTTCGGTGGAGCTAAGCTTAAGCTTCATTGATCATACGTTTTAATTCCCTTTTTCTGTCAATTGCCTTCTCTTTTCTGTCCACCACATCTTCAATAAATTCAATGATCTTCTTTTCCAGTTTTGTTCTGTTAAATTTGTTAATCCTGGTAATTCCTCCCGGGCTAACTACATTTATTTCAATGAGTTTGTTGTTGATGATATCCACCCCTACAAAAAACAATCCATCCGATACCAGCCTGGGTCCTATTTTCTTACAAATTCTCTTTTCCTGTTTGGTAAGTTGATGCTTAATGCCTGTTCCACCTACTTTGATATTTGCTCTTAACTCATCTTTTGCCGGCACTCTTTTGTAGGCTCCGATGGGTTCTCCGTTCAGGACAAGAATCCGTATGTCTCCTTCTTCGGCACCTTCTACAAATTCCTGCAAGATTACAAAATTTGTCTTTTTCTGCCCTGAGATATAAAAATCCAAAAGGGATGAAATACTTTGTTTGGCACTTTTCTCCAGTACTATTACTCCGCTTCCACCATAGCCTTCCAGGGGTTTCAGGATCATTTTTTTGCTCGGGGATTCCTGGACCACTTTTTTCAAAAAGTTTTTATTTTTCGAAACATAGGTAACAGGGATGACCTCATTATTCGGATCATCGAAAGATGCCGGGTAGAGTTTATTATTGGCTTTCCGGAGTCCGTCCAGATCATTTACAATGAAAGTATCATCCTTTACCGAATCAAGGAAATTCAGCATAGCAGGATCCAGAGGAGGGTTACAACGTACAAATATGGCATCGAAACCGGATAGGGGAAGCAATTGTTCATTAAAACTTGCGGCAGAGTGAAAATGCTTAAAGTTGGAGGAATATTTCTCGCCGGGAACGATCTTTTTTACAAATCCATAAGTGCGACTTTTTCTGATGGTGAATCCCTGTGGTTGAATTAATCCAACCGTATGACCACGCACAAGGGATTCACGGATAAGTCTGAGAGTGGAATCCTCTTCAGGAACAAGAGTCTCCCATGGATCTATGATAAAGCAAATATTCATCGTGTTATGTTGGAATTAAGATTATTTGTAAAGCCTTGCATATTATAGCAACTTAGGCGGAAAGATTTTTTATAGGTCAAGATAGTCAATATTTCTTTTCAAGCCTTCATACTTTGCCCTCATAACAGCTGTCCCCCTGAAAATGTTGAGGAATTTTTCTTCATCAAGGTTTTTCCATTCTTCTTTCGACAACCTTATCATTTCCTCACGAGGCCTGAAATTTTCGATTTGATGTTCTTTAAGCTTTCGGTTCCAGGGGCAAACCTCCTGGCAGATATCACAACCAAAAACCCTGTTATAAAAATTGTTTTTAAATTTTTCCGGAATTTCCGCTTTATTTTCGATGGTAAGATAGGAGATGCATTTGTTTGCATCTACCACCCTGCCATGTTGAATGGCGTGCGTAGGACATTCATCAATACAAATCCGGCAATTACCACAAAGGTCTTTTAGCTCATTCTTGTCGTATTCCAGTTCCTTGTCGATGATCAATTCCCCGATGAATACATAGGTCCCGTAATCAGGCGAGATAAGAAGGGAATGTTTTCCGATCCATCCCAGGCCTGCATTCCTGGCAAAAGCATGTTCCATTACCGGTGCAGAATCGACAAAGGGCCTTCCCTTCGCATCGGGTAAGGTTTCCTTTACAAATGCCAGAAGTTTCATTAACTTTTTTTTAATTATTTTATGGTAATCCTTTCCATAAGCATATTTGGATACTACAGGAGCATCAACATCATCCTGCATTCGTGCGGTATAATAATTCAGGATTACTGAGATAACGGATTTAGCATTGGGGACCAGTTTTTCCGGGTCTTTTCGCAAGTGCACATGTTTTTCCATGTACGACATGTCGCCATGCATTTTTTCGCTTAGCCAGTTCTCTAGAATATCAATATCTTCCTCCTTGACTTTTGCAGGGCTGATGCCACAACCGCTAAAACCAAGTTCAATGGCTTTTTTCTTAATGAGTGAGCTATATTCTGTTTTGCTTTCCAATGGTTTCTACATAAGTCCCAGTTCAAGTTTGGCCTCATCGCTAAGCATGGTTTCATCCCATGGAGGATCAAAGGTAAGATTTATTTCCGCTTTTCTGACTCCATCTATCTCATTGATTTGCCGGTGCACATCTTCAATGAGGCTATCAGCTACGGGACAGTTTGGTGCGGTAAGGGTCATGGTTACTTTAACCTTTTTGTCATCATCTACATCAATTTCGTATATCAGTCCAAGGTCATAGATATTTACCGGGATTTCCGGATCATAAATATTCTTAAGTACCCTTACAATTTCCGTTTCTATATCCAATATTGTTTTGTCTGCCATAGGTTCACTGATTTTTTTGGGGATAGCTAAAAATTCTAATGCTATCTACATTTTTTCAATCCGTTTTTTTCTTTGTCTAATTGGTTAACATCATAGAATTAAAAGGGTTCATGGTTTGACTCCGTTCACCAACCGCCGCGTATAATCCACTCGTTAACCGGATAAACAAACCCATCCCTGCCCGCCGACGCGCTGGCATAAGCTTTGGCAGGCGGGAACCCATCCCTGCCCGCCGACGCGCTGGCATAAGCTTTGGCAGGCGGGAACCCAT
>CAZQOV010000082.1:4643-14248 GCA_964595055.1 uncultured Bacteroidaceae bacterium
AACCCATCCCTGCCCGCCGACGCGCTGGCATAAGCTTTGGCAGGCGGGAACCCATCAACCTCCTTTCACGCCTCATATTTTGCATGATAGGCCAGGGCATAAAGTTTCATTTTCTTCACCATTGCTACCAGGCCATTGGACCGGGTAGGGGACAGGTTATCTTTCAAACCGATTTTGTCAATAAAATAAAGATCGGCATCTTTAATATCGGCTGCCGGCTGCTTATCCATTACCCTGATCAATAGGGCAACAATCCCTTTAACTATAATGGCATCGCTATCGGCGGTGAACTTCACTATTCCCTCTTCGTATTCGGCGTTAAGCCACACTTTTGACTGGCAACCACTGATTAAATACTCTTCGGTTTTATACTTCGGATCGATTGCAGGAAGGTCATTACCCAGTTCAATAAGATAATTATACCTGTCCATCCAGTCATCAAACATGGAAAATTCCTCTATGATCTGATCTTGTATTTCGTTGATTGTCATGGTCAAATATTTTTTGCAAAGGTAGGCATTTTGAGGAGATCTCATTTTACCCCAGCATCATCTTTGCCTGATGAACGCCCTTAATAAAAATGTCAATTTCTTCGATGGTATTATAAAAAGCCATGGAAGCCCTGACTGTTCCTGTGATTTCAAAATGATCCATTACTGGCTGGGTACAGTGAGATCCGGTACGAACGGCAATTCCCATTTTATCCAGGATCATACCTGTATCGTAAGGATGAATATTATCCAGGAGGAAGGATATGACCGGGATCTTCCGGGGAGCATTTCCATATATGGTTACTCCCTCAAGTTTTTTAAGGTGTTCAGTAGCATATTTCAATAGCTTTTCTTCATGAGCCCTGATTTGATCAAGTCCCACACCAGAGATATACTTAAGAGCCTCTGCCAGTCCTACTGCACCGGTATAGTTTGCTGTTCCGGCTTCAAATTTAAAAGGCAGGATATTGTAGGTGGTCTTATCAAAACTAACACAATCTACCATATCTCCTCCACTCTGGTATGGAGGCATTTCATGGAGGAATTTTTCTTTACCGTAGAGTACGCCAATTCCGGTAGGGCCAAAAACTTTATGTCCTGAAAAAGCGTAGAAATCTGCATCAAGGTCCTGAACATCGACATCTCCATGCTGTATGGCCTGCGCTCCGTCTACCATAACAGGAACATGATTTCCATGGGCGATTTGTACAATTTCTTTTACCGGATTAATAGTCCCTAAGCTGTTGGATACATGCACTATAGAAACTAATTTTGTCTTTTCGCTGAAAAGCTCCCTGTACTTATCCAGCAAGAGAACACCCTCATTATCAAAAGGGATAATTTTAAGTTTAGCTTTCTTTCGCTCACAAAGGATTTGCCATGGCACCAGATTGGAATGGTGTTCCATCTCTGAAATTATGATCTCATCCCCTTCTTGAATATATTTTTCTCCAAAAGAAGAAGCGACCAGGTTCACCGAAGCTGTAGTTCCGCTGGTAAAAATAATTTCACTCTTTTCTTTGGCATTGATAAAATTACGGACAGTTTCCCTGGCTTCTTCATACTGTTCGGTCATTTGCCCGCTGAGATTATGCACTCCACGATGAATGGAACTATTGAGAAAAGAGTTGATTTCGTTCGTCTTATCGATTACAGCATTGGGTTTTTGCGTTGTGGCCCCATTATCGAAGTAAACCAGGGGTTTGTCATAAACCTTACGGTTCAGTATAGGGAAATCCGATCGTATTTTATTAATATCAAAACCTTGTACGCTCATATATTGGTATTATCTGCACTTAAGTTTACAATTATTACAACGTGATAGTTCGCCTCGTAATCTTTTATCGACCAGATCTGTTATTCTTTCACGCAGTGCAGGTAATTTAATATTTACAAGAACATCGTTGGCAAAAGCATACATCATAAGCAAACGACTCTCTTTTTCAGAAATTCCTCTTGAGCGGAGATAGAACAAGGCATCTTCATCAAGCTGTCCTACCGTTGCACCGTGAGAACATTTCACATCATCCGCATAGATCTCAAGCTGAGGTTTGCTGTTCATGGTGGCGCTATCGGTAAGGAGAATACTATTGTTTTTCTGATAGGCCAGGGTTTTCTGCGCATCCTGCCACACATGGATTCTTCCGTTAAATGCACCTGTAGCTTTATCATCAAGGATACCCTTGTAGAGCTGATTACTCATACAATTCGGTTTGGTATGATTTACCCAGGTGAAATTATCTACGTGTTGATCCTGATCGGCAAGGAACAGGCCAAGTGCATGGTTTTCACAATTTTCATCATTAAGAAATACCCTCAGGTTGTTGCGAATGGCTCCACCATGAAGTGTGATGGTATTTGTTTCTGCTTTGCTGTCTCTTTCCTGATGAATAAAAGTATTTGTGAGCTGGACAGACCTGTTGTGTTCATTTTGTACCCTGGTGATGTCTATTTTTGCATTCTGGTTGACAAAGACCTCTGTCGCGGAATTGGTTATGAATTCTTCTGTGCTCAGGGTATGATCGCAGATCAGTACTTTTGCTTCAGAATTTTTTTCCAGAACAAAAAGATTACGGTGTTGTACCATCAGAGGTTCATCAGAAAGAAGCAAATGAATGATCTGGATGGGTTGTTCAACCACAGTATTTTCAGGGACATAAAGGAATACGCCATCCTGGGCAAAGGCTGTATTTAGTGCAGCGAGCGCATCATTTTCAAAACTGACATAGTTGCCGTAATGTTTCTCTATCAGTTCAGGATATTCCTTCATTGCGGCTTTAAGGCTACCAACAATAACACCGTTATCCATCCGGGTAAGAGTTTCACCCTGCGCCAGAAAAAAACCATTCAGTACCAATATGGCACGGGTGTCCAGTTCGGGAATATCGCAGGTGAAGATATCCTCAATCTCGAATTCTACGGTTTTTGGTTCCAGTGCGTACCTGACATTCTTGTTCAGAAGCTTTTCAATGTTCATATATTTGTAAGCCTCTGACTTCTTTCCCGGCAGTTTAATCCGTGAAAATTCCTGAAGCGCTTCATTACGGATTTCATTAACAAAATCGGGAGAGGATGAAAAAATTTTTTCCCTGTTATCCTTGTAAAGATCAAGGAGTATTTCATTAACATCTGCAAGTTTATAATCAATTTCCATCAGCCTTCCTCCTATGCTATGTTTGCATCTTCTTTAATCCATTCGTATCCTTTTTCTTCAAGTTGAACTGCAAGTTCTTTACCTCCTGATTTGACAATTTTACCCTTGAAAAGAACATGAACGTAATCTGGTATGATGTATTCCAGAAGCCTCTGGTAATGGGTGATCACTATGGTGGCGTTTTCAGGAGTTTTCATTTTATTCACCCCGTTTGCGACAATTTTCAGTGCATCAATATCCAGACCTGAATCGGTCTCGTCGAGGATAGCCAGTCTGGGTTCAAGCAATGCCATCTGGAAGATTTCGTTTTTCTTTTTCTCACCCCCTGAAAATCCTTCATTAACAGAACGGTTTGTCAGTTTGGATTCTATTCCTACAATGCCTTTTTTCTCGTGGAGAAGTTTCAGGAAATCTCCTGCGGAAAGGGGTTCCAAATCCTGATGCTTTCTTTTTTCATTTACGGCTGTACGCATAAAGTTAACCATGCTTACCCCCGGGATCTCGACCGGGTATTGAAATCCAAGGAAAAGTCCTTCGAGGGCTCTTTCCTCCGGGTCCATATCAAGAAGGTCCTTCCCCATATATTCAACGGTCCCTTCTGTAATGTCCACATATTCACGACCTGCGAGAGCTGCTGCCAGGGTACTTTTCCCCGATCCGTTCGGACCCATAATTGCATGAACTTCACCGGGTTTTACCTCAAGGTTAATCCCTTTAAGGATTTCCATATTTTCAATCTCTACTTTTAGGTTCTCTATTTTTAACATTTTCTGATCTGTGATTATATTTTTAAGAATTATCCAACACTGCCTTCAAGAGAGATTTGCAGAAGCTTTTGTGCTTCCACGGCAAATTCCATGGGCAGTTTATTAAGCACTTCCTTGGCGTAACCATTGATAATCATTCCCACTGCCGTTTCGGTATCGATTCCTCTCTGGTTACAGTAAAATATCTGGTCTTCACCGATTTTTGAGGTGGTGGCTTCGTGTTCGACAACCGATGAACTGTTTCCGGTTTCAATGTACGGGAAAGTATGGGCTCCACATCTGTCTCCCAGGAGAAGGCTGTCACACTGTGAAAAATTCCTTGAATTGGTTGCTCCTTTCAGGATTTTAACAAGGCCACGGTAAGAGTTTTCGCTGGTTCCGGCACTTATCCCTTTGGATACGATAAGGCTCCGGCTATTTTTTCCGATATGCAGCATTTTGGTACCGGTATCGGCCTGTTGGCGATTATTGGTTACCGCTACGGAATAAAACTCACCCACAGAATTATCACCACGAAGTATACAGCTCGGATATTTCCATGTTATGGCAGAACCTGTTTCTACCTGTGTCCATGAAATTTTGGAATTATCACCTTTGGCAATCCCCCGCTTGGTCACAAAATTATAAATTCCGCCTTTGCCTTCTTTATTACCGGGGTACCAGTTCTGAACCGTAGAATATTTAATCTCGGTGTTATCTAAAGCTACAAGTTCTACCACGGCAGCATGAAGCTGGTTTTCATCACGCTGGGGAGCTGTACAGCCTTCAAGGTAACTCACATAGCTGTCGTCATCGGCCACAACCAGTGTCCGTTCAAACTGTCCGGTATTCATGGCATTGATCCTGAAATAGGTGGATAATTCCATGGGGCAACGCACACCTTTTGGGATATAACAGAAAGATCCATCACTGAAAACTGCAGAATTCAGGGCTGCAAAATAATTATCCGTATAAGGGACAACAGAGCCGAGGTATTTTTTCACCAGGTCGGGATGATTTTGAACCGCTTCCGAAAAGGAGCAGAAAATAATCCCCAGCTCAGCGAGGGTTTCGCGAAATGTGGTTTTAACCGAAACGCTATCCATGACTGCGTCAACGGCCACTCCGGCAAGGGCTTTCTGTTCTTCAAGAGGAATGCCGAGTTTCTCAAAGGTTTCCAGTAATTCCGGATCTACATCGTCCAGGCTTTCCAATTTGGCTTTTTGCCTGGGAGCGGCATAATAAATGATGTCCTGGTAATTGATTTCCGGTAATTTCAGATGAGGCCATCGGGGCATTTCCATTTTTTCCCAGTGTCGGAATGCTTTGAGCCTGAATTCCAATAACCACTCCGGTTCGTTTTTCTTCTTGGAGATAAGCCGCACCACCTCCTCATTTAAACCTTTTGGAATGGTATCAATTTCAATATCGGTATAAAACCCGTATTTATATTCGCTTTGCGTTAGTTCATTTAATATTTTATCCTGTTCACTCATGTTCTATTTCCTCCTTTTCCCTTCTCTTATTTAGATTAAATAGAAATTGACCGCAAATATATAAAATATCTCCGAGTCTTAAATCATCTTCTGTATGTTTTGATATAAAGTAATAACATGTCCGGCAGGGGAATTGTTTGAAAAAGGGGGGGATGGGGCTGGATGGGAGATCCTGTAAGTAGACCCTTAGGGTTTTAAACCCTAAGGGTGTTTTTTAAAATAGCAGTAAATCAATGAAATGCATCATATTCAACGTACTTAACCCATCTTTTTTTTGATCAAAAATTGGGCTTCTTCATAATTTTTTTGATAACATAGAGATCGCCATGTTCCAGAAAATACAGGTAATATAACTCCAGTAGGGGGTAAATTTGAATAGCCACGGGAATAAGCTTTGAATGCCGGGAACAAGGTCCCGAACACTCAAAGGTATCATTCAGTGGAAAATTTCAGTTGCTATTCAGCACTTATTCACATACCACATCCTGGAAGCTGTCATCCCAGCAATACCATGCATCATCTCCGAATTTACCCGGATCGCTGATGCGGCCGGCTTTGGTTTCCCGATTCCATTCGATCAATACCGTGTTTTGTGTATGTGATATTGTATACCTTGCATTATAAGGTGTTTCATCGACTATTTCAAACATGATGTAACTGCCCAGTTCTGTTCCACCTTCTTTTACATTTGTGTAGCTAATATCTGAAACTTCTTTCTCCCAATCCTTATTCCATTCAATGTTTAGCAATTCAATAGGGTTAGCCGGGCTCTCATAAAGCGTCCAGGAAGCATGTGTACGATCATAACGAACAGTTCCCTCAAACCATTTGAAGTTTTCAAATCCCATTACTGCTTCTTTGGTGATATACATTTCAGCCTTGAATTCTTCATTGGAGATCCTTTCAGCGGTCAATCTGGCGGTGTAAGTGGCTGGTTCTGCCTCCACGGAACTTGTCCATTCCCATTTGTTATCTCCTAAGTAGACAGGCTCGGTATTCAAAACAGCTGCATAACTAATAACAGGAACTGCAATGGTTAGTGTCGCCATTGTATTCCAGCCGGCAACTGTCAAGAAGGCATGTGCATAATGGGTATAGCTCATCAAAGATCCTTCAACACTCATGGCCTTTTTTCCATCGGCATATTTTTCATCATTAAAATCGGAAAAGTCCATAGCGAAAGCCTCCTGTGGAGGTAGTAATGGTGCATCAGGGGTTTTATCTTTTTCACATGAGGTATACACCAAAACCAGGGATGCCAGCATTAACAGGGTGAAAATCTTATTTCTCTTCATTTCTCATTGTTTTTTGTTTGCCTTTATTTTAACGAATATGCCCATGCTTTGTTACAGAAGGTATTTTGAATTAATGTTAATTTTTAAGGCTAAATTGAAGGCTTAAGGTTCGGGTATTTGATAATTGGGAGAAAGGTCTGATAATATAGCGAATAGCATTTTTAAGCAGAAGCTTTTTTCCATTTATCTCCGGTTTTTTTCCTTTCCCTGACCCTCGAAATACAGTTTCCTTCTATTTTTTTATACCTTCGCAAAAAATTTGAAGGACAACTTATTATATTATGGATAAAGAAAAACAACCCACGCAACTTTCGGATGTTGGAGAATTTGGATTGATAGAGCGCCTTACAAAAGATATAAAGCTCCGGCAAAAAACTACAATTAAGGGTGTAGGAGATGATGCTGCAGTTATCGACTGTGGGGATTCATGCCGAATTATCACATCAGATATATTAACCGAGGGGATCCATTTTGATCTTATGTACTCACCTTTAAAGCATCTGGGGTACAAATCGGTTATATCTAATCTTTCTGATATTTATGCGATGAATGCCACACCCACCCAGTTTATCGTTTCCATTGCCATCTCGTCAAAATTTTCGGTAGAAGCTGTTGAGGAACTATACAGCGGTATTCATCTTGCATCTGAACTATATAATGTTGATCTTATTGGTGGAGATACAGTATCATCCCTTACCGGACTCACCATTTCCATCACAGCAATTGGAGAAGCCAAAAAGGAGGACATACGGTACCGTTCAGGTGCAGAAACCAATGATCTTATTTGTGTTTCCGGTGACCTGGGTGCTGCATTTCTTGGGTTACAGGTTCTGGAAAGGGAAAAAGAGATTTATGAAAAAGATCATTCTATTCAGCCAGATCTTTCAGGATTTGATTATGTCCTTGAACGCCAGTTAAAGCCTGAAGCCCGCAAGGATGTGATCGAGTGGCTGAACAAAGAAGGCATAAAGACCAATGCCATGATCGATATTTCCGACGGGCTTTCTTCGGACCTCATTCATATTTGCAAATCATCGGGTAAAGGGTGCAATATTTATCATGAAAAGATTCCCATTCATGAAGAGACAAAAGCGGCAGCAAAAGAATTTAATATGGAACCTCTTATTCCTGCATTGCATGGAGGTGAAGATTATGAGTTGCTGTTTACCGTCCCGATGAGTGAATTTGACAAAGTCTCGGGTGCCAAACATATTCATATTATTGGGAATATTACCAAAGAAGGTGATAAGTCTCTCATTGTTACTGACGACGGTCAGGGTGCTGAGCTGGTTGCTGAGGGATGGCAAGGATTTTAGGTATAGTTAGGCAGTAGGCTCTTTCACCCGACTGCCATAATTCATGGAAAATACTTCCGTACTATAAGATCAAAACTGATTACCCGCCAGCCGAAGCAAATGCCACCAAGTCGGCGGGCAGACCAATCCCCGATTACCGAACACCCATTACCGATCACCCATCACCAATCACCGATCACCGATTACCGATCACCGATCACCGATCACCGCTCACCGATCACCGATCACCGATCACCGATCACCGATCACCGATTACCGATCACCGATTACCGATCACCGATTACTGATCACCGTTCACTAACCACCGAGGCGGAGTCTCACGGATTCAATATCGCAAGGCTGCGTCGATAGTATCCAACGCCGTCTGAATCTCGTTATCCTCAATAACCAACGGCGGTAAAAGCCTGAGCACATTGGTGCCGGCAGGCAGCACGAGCAGTTTCTGTTCCCGGCACTTCCTGATAACATCCGCGACGGGCGTATCCAGTTGGAGACCGATCATCAAGCCGCTGCCGCGTAATTCCGTAATACATGCGTGCCGATCACGCAGCTCCTCCAGCCCCTGCCAGAGCAGGGCGGCTTTCCGTCTGCTCTGTTCCAGTACACCTTCATCAAAGAGAGTTTCCAACACCGCTATTCCGGCCGCCGCCGCCAGCGGATTACCGCCGAATGTGCTGGCGTGGCTGCCGGGCGTAAGGACATCTGCATATTTACTGTCTGCAGCGAATGCACCCGACGGGAAACCGTTGCCCAAAGCCTTGGCCATTGCGATTGCATCCGGTTCGACACCGTATTTAAGGGCGGCGAACAGGTCGCCGGTCCGTCCCATCCCGCATTGGACTTCATCGAATAAAAGGAGGATATTTTTTTCGTCACAGAGTTCGCGTAATCCGGTTAAAAAACTCTGTGTTGCCGGAATAACGCCGCCTTCCCCCTGGATCGGTTCGACCAGTACCGCTACGGTCTTATCATTAACAGCCTGCCTGACAGCTCCCAAGTCGTTGAACGGAACGTGGACAAATCCTTCAACATCCGGTTGAAAACCTTTACGGTATTTATCGCGTCCAGTAGCAGCCAGAGTTGCAAGTGTCCGCCCATGAAACGATTCGTCCATTGTAATGATCTCAAACCGCCCTTCTTCAGACCCCCACTTCCGGGCCAGTTTAATCATCCCTTCATTAGCCTCTGCACCGCTGTTACAGAAAAATAATTTGCCGCCGAAAGTATGTTCTGACAAGAGACGCGCGAGGCGTGGTTGATTTTCATTGGCAAAGAGATTGGATGTGTGTACGAGGCGGGCAGCCTGCTTCTGGATAGCTTCGGTCACCCTCGGATGGCAATGTCCAAGGTTGCAGACCCCGATACCGGAAGTGAAGTCCAGATATTCAGCACCGTCCGGGGTATAAAGCCGCGCCATACAGCCGCGGGAGAAGACGATCTCCGGTTCCGGATAGGTGGGAAGAATATAGTCCTTGTATAGTTCTAAAATATCATTGCTCCTGTAGTAAGTCGTTGTTTTAGTTTCGGTTGTCATTGCTTTAATATGTTTTGTGCCGCCCCCTGCGGGGGCTTAATTTTGGGTTTCCCTTATCTTGTCCACGGGCTCCC
>CAZQOV010000083.1:0-13893 GCA_964595055.1 uncultured Bacteroidaceae bacterium
CATAGCTGACGGGATGAGCAAAGGGGTAAATTATCTGTTCAAAAAGAACAAAATTGAAGTTATTGAAGGCCATGGAAAGTTGCTTGCACCCGGAAAGGTAGAAGTCGAAAAAGACGGAAAGAAATCCACCCTCGAAGCTGGTCATATTATACTTGCAACCGGAGCAAGGTCAAAACAATTATCCAACATCGAGCAGGACGGGAAAAAGATCATTGGTTATCGTCAGGCTATGAATCTTGAAAAATTACCCAGGTCGATGATTGTCATTGGTTCGGGAGCTATAGGCAGTGAATTTGCAGGCTTCTACAACAGCATGGGCACAGAAGTTACCCTCGTCGAGTTCCTTCCTAATATCATTCCATTGGAGGATGAAGAAATTTCCAAACAGCTTGCAAGGTCCTTTAAAAAAGCAGGAATAAAAGTAATGACCGGTTCATCGGTCGAATCTGTAGATACATCAGGGGATCTGTGCAAAGCCAAAATAAAAACCAAAAAAGGAGAAGAAACCGCAGAAGCAGAGATTGTTCTTTCAGCCGTAGGGGTAACTCCTAACCTGGAAAATATCGGAATTGAAGAACTCAACATTGAGCTGGAAAACGGAAAGGTAAAAGTAGATGAATATTACCGGACTAATGTAGAAGGAGTTTATGCCATAGGTGATATTGTTCATGGTCCCGCCCTGGCACATGCTGCATCTGCTGAAGGAATTGCCTGTATAGAAAAAATAGCAGGCGTAAAAACCGAGCCGGTTGATTACGGAAATATTCCGGCATGCACATATACCAATCCTGAGGTAGCTTCAGTAGGAATGACAGAAAAACAGGCTAAAGATGCAGGATACACCATTAAAGTGGGGAAATTTCCCTATACGGCATCAGGAAAAGCAAGTGCCGCAGGTGCAAAAGAGGGTTTCGTCAAATTGATTTTTGATGAAAAATATGGAGAACTGCTTGGAGCTCACATGATTGGCGCGAATGTCACGGAGATGATTGCTGAAATGGTTATCGGCAAAAAACTGGAAACCACCGGCCATGAGATTATCAAATCTATACACCCCCATCCCACCATGTCGGAGGCTGTGATGGAAGCGGCAGCGGCAGCCTACGGTGAGGTGATTCATATTTGAGCGGGTTTTTTACACATTATGCAAAAGGCCATCTTCTCTCGAAGATGGCCTAATCGATGCAAATTGCTGTCGGTTGGTTGCCGGGTATTTTTTCCTTTGCATCAATTATCATATTGAGGCCTTCCAACCTTTCCCATAAAAACCAAGGCATTGCTGGTTTTTTCTCTAATGGCAAAGAGGAAGGGTTTGTCCACTATAAAGGGAATAACATTATCACCAGGGCCAACAGAAGTAAAAGAAACCTCAACAGCAGTGACCGCTGCAGCTTCTGTACCTTTTTCGTTCACATCGACAAAAGTTTTATGCAAAACCCTTGAGAGGAAAAGATCAGCAGATTCTTCTACCATCAGGGATAAATCAGCATAATCCCCAAAGGCAATTCCCAGACCCAAATTTTTTAAGGCATCATTTAACAGGGCACTATACTCGAATTTGAATTTCGGCATATGAATTTTTAGTTCAGCCTTCTGAAGGTTTTTAATCCACCTGCTCCAATTATTTATATTCATTTCAGCGCTGATATCCGACACATCATAACCGGGTTGAGGAATTAAAATCATCATTGCATAATTGTCATTTCCATAGGGCAGTTCCGCAATCCGCAGGGAGTCGTTGCTGTAATACAAAAATTCTTCCTGTTGACGCATACCTGCAACTTCTCCTGCAGAACCATCGGCATAGCTAAAATCTATCGGCATATTGTCTTCCTCATCAAACTCAAATTTCCATGTGCCATAATAATAGATAGCATTGATAAGGTACATAGCTACCATGGGAGGAATCTCTTCCAGGATCACAGGTATTTTCTGCTGAGTATTCTCACTAACCCAGTTATTTATAATTCCAACTGATCCAGGATCATTAAAATCGAGGCTGTTTATTTCTGCATCATAGTAGTACCGATTCGTATCAGCAAATTCCTGCTGCAAGCTGAATATATGGCTCAACCATATAGAATTGGCTATTTCCATAGTTATCGCGGGGTCAACACTGAGAAGATGCTTTATCAGCTCACCATGGATTTTGTTGATTTCATGCTTGCTGAAACCTGAAAGCCTGAGCGTTTCTTCAAAAGCTGATTTTGTCTCCCCGGCGGCACCATTATAGGTCATGCCCAGAGCAATAGCAACACTGAGGGGGGAAATCATAAAGTTTTCTCTTTCCTCCAATGAAAAAATTTCATCGAACAGATCAAGGGCAAAATGATTATCAGCCTGAATCAGTTGAGCCGCTTTTTTGTCGGAGGTAAAATCGATGACAGGTTGATGATCTGCATCATCCTGCTTACCGCAAGTACCTAACAATGTACCAATTAATAAAAAACCGGTTATAAATTTCATCTTCTTCATATTTAGCATTTTGAGGTTTCATCTGACCTGCATCAACATGATGGATAAAACACCAAAAAGGTTGCGTAAATTATTTCAAATTTAACGCAACTACCCTGCCAGTTTTTTCATCTTTAGGATAAGTATCCCTTTTTTTATCTTTCGGGGTATTGTCCTGCTTCCGGAAGTGCTTAAATTTATAGAAAATTTTAAAGCTGTTGGTGGAAATACCCCGGGAAATAATAAAGGGTTGCCTAAAAGGAAAAAAACAGAGCCAGGAAAAGCTTTACAGGCTTACTTCCCCTCTGATGTACGGACTATGTCTTCAATATGCAGGAAATGAAGATGATGCAAAAGATATTATGCAGGAAGGTTTTATTAAGGTATTTAACAAAATGGATCAGTTTTCGGAGAAGGGATCCATTATGGGTTGGATCAGAAGAATTATGATAAATACCGCTCTCGAAAAGTATCGCAGCCAGGTAAGTCGTCAATCCCTGGATAATGGGAAGATTCAAGCCGAAGAAATAGTTGAAGATTATACCCTGGAAAATTTGGAGGCTGACGTAATTGTGGAACTAATCCAACAGCTTACACCACAGTACAGACTCATCTTCAATTTATATGCTATTGAAGGCTATAGTCACAGAGAAATCAGTGAAATGACAGGAATATCTGAAGGTACCTCAAAATCGAATTTATCCAGGGCAAGAAGGATCCTTCAGCGCAAAGTCATGGAGTTGTATGAAAAGAACATTAAGCCCAATGGATAAAAGCCCACATAAAAATAAGCGCTTTAGCGAAAAGATGCGCAATTTCAGTAAGGAACCTCCATCTGAAATCTGGGAAGGAATAGAGGAAGAATTACAACGCAAGAAGAAAACCCCCATCATACCCGTAGTATGGAGGTATGCTGCCGGCATTCTTACGCTGATCGGAATCGGTACTGCCGTATTCATAAGCAATTATACAGGCGAAGTTAAGAATCAAACTATCCTATCCGAAAAAAAGGAAGGGGTAAGGGAGAAAACAAGAGAAAGTACTTTGAGGAATGAAACCAACAAATATAAAACCCAGGAAAACCCCGCAAGAGAAGAAAAAAAACCAGCAGAAATCCATAAAAAAGCACAAGAAATTGCAACAGCGGCTGTACAAACTGACAGATCTGCAGATCTAAGCGGGGAAATAGCCGTTATTCCGGAGAACAAAACAGATCACGACAGGCTTGACATGAAGATGGCAGTTGATTCGACATCTGATTCATTCATAACCTCCATTCCCTTAAACCTGGCTGGATTACCCAGACAAATAAAAACGGGGGTGGAGCAGGATAGCATTCCCATTTCCTCAGATTTACCGCCCCGGTATACCTGGCAGGATCTTTCGCCTGAAAATTTTGATGAAAACAATTTGGACAAGCCGCAACCGGAAAAAGCAAGGTTTACGCTAACCGCCACAGTAAGTCCAATATATAGTTACAGGGATATTGGAAAAACTTCATCTGACATAAATCAACTATTCAATAATTCCGAATCAGGTAAATTCAGTTATGCAGGAGGAATAAATCTCGGGATTAAAACAGGGGACAAAATTAGCCTCGTTACAGGCATCATGTATAGCCGCATTGGAATAGAGGTGAATAAAATTTTTGCAGTAACCGCTATTAAAAATATTATCAGGGAAGATGGATCGGCGGTATTTCATTCAAGAGCCGCAAATGCATACCTTATAAATAACTCGATTGGCTCTATTGAACAGGGAGAAAGGAACAGGTTCAAATATAATTATAGCAGTCAGAATACAGAAAGATCTACTCCACTGGCAAATACAGGATGGACCTATCTGGATGCAGGAGGGTTTTATAATCCGGTCAGCAATTATACAGAGGATGATGGAAAAATTGATCAGTATTTTCAATACCTGGAAATACCTTTTATGCTGAAATATAAAATAATAGAAAAGAAAGTAGATCTAAATATATTGGGAGGCCTGAGTACCAATTTCCTGATCGGGAACCAGGTATATTATACCCAGGATAACCAGTCTGAGTATATGGGTTACACCTCTGATATTCAGAGATTTAATTACAGCGGAAACCTGGGTTTAGGGCTTGATTACAATATCGGACAGGATATCAGTTTTTTGTTCGAACCCCAGTTTAAGTATTACCTGAATTCGATTAACAGTGAAACACTCATCGATACCCGGCCCTATTCTTTAGGCTTGTATACCGGATTCTTGTATCAATTTTGATCTTTATAAGGCATCGACCTATTCTTTATACTCATTCCAAATTAGTTCTTCATGGATAAATCGGGGTCTTTTCCCTTTTTGCGGATTATAATATTCCTTTATATTTAAACGTTAATGAAATGTTTTCGTAAGAAAGATTATATTGAAATTGCGAAGCTATGAAGTATATGAAACCTCTCATTCTGGTCACATTTATCATCTTAATCCTGATAAGCACCCTGGCTTTTCTTGGGGATGCAGAATCGAAAAATAATGCAAGAGAGCCAGGAACAAAGGATTTAAAATCAAATTATGCTATTTTTTCGGTAGAGCTCCCTGCCGAAATGGAGTTTGCCGGGGAACGGGTACCCTTAGATCAGATGGACATTTTTGAAAGTCTTGATCGTGAAATTCTAGTAAACACATACTGGCAATCTCAGACCGTACTTTTCATTAAGCGGGCCAATCGATATTTCCCCTTAATTGAAAGGATTTTAAAAAAGTATAATATTCCTGAGGATTTTAAATACCTCCCTGTTGCCGAAAGTGGTTTAACCAATGCCATTTCTCCGGCTCATGCTGTAGGATTTTGGCAGCTTCTAGCTGGAACAGCCCGTGAATATGGTCTTGTTGTGAATGATGAAGTTGATGAAAGATACCATATAGAAAAGTCAACGGAAGCCGCTTGCAAATACCTTCTGAAATCCTATGAGAAATATGGCAGCTGGACAATGGCAGCAGCTTCATATAATGCCGGTCACAGAGGGATAGACAGGCAAATTAACCGACAAAAAGACAGGGATTATTATGATCTTCTCCTTTATGAAGAAACTGCCAGATATATTTTCAGAATTCTGGCATTCAAACTCATTCTTTCAAATCCTTCCGATTATGGATTCCATGTCGGAAAAAATGACCTGTACCAGGAAATCCCTTATTATGAAGTAACCGTGGATGGAGGAGTTAAGGATTTTGCAGAATTCGCCAAACGCTATGAAATTAATTACAAGATCTTGAAATGGATGAACCCCTGGTTACGTGATGATCACCTAACCAACTCTCATGGAATAAGCTACTTCTTCAAGATCCCTCGAAAAGGATACTTTGATCCGGGGAGAGTTGATTCTCAGCGGGCAGTCCCATAGAGGCCTTTAGATACAATAAGTAATCGCTGGTGAAATGCAGTATTTTTATATATACTGAGGGGGTTCAACTATTTAATCTTCCCAAAACTTTCTAATCAAATTATTTAGGGTTATTTTTGCAAATTGGACTTTTTTCCGGGTTGACCGATAAAAACGTATAAGGTTTTTCTATTATTGACGAGAGGCAGAAGAAGAGAATGAATAAGAAAGAATTCATAGACAGGCAAAACAAAAAGATAGAAGTACTTGGAGCTCGCGTGCATAATTTGAAGAATATAGATGTTCAAATTCCACGAAATGCCCTTACCGTTGTGACCGGCCTGAGTGGCAGCGGAAAATCCTCCCTTGCATTTGACACCATTTACGCTGAAGGACAGAGGAGGTATATCGAAACCCTTTCTTCTTATGCGCGGCAATTCCTTGGTAATTTGGAGAGACCCGATGTAGATAAAATTTCCGGCCTGAGTCCGGTAATTTCAATCGAGCAGAAGACCACCAATAAAAATCCAAGATCGACGGTAGGCACCATCACCGAAATATATGATTTTCTGAGGCTTCTTTATGCCCGTGCCTCTGATGCATATTCCTATAATACAGGGGAAAAAATGGTGAAATATACGGATGAACAGATTATCGATCTCATTTTGGAACATTTCAGGGATAAGAAAATTTATATTCTCGCACCGGTGGTAAAAGGAAGAAAAGGTCATTACAAAGAACTCTTCGAGAGCATAAGAAAAAAAGGGTATCTCAGTGCAAGGATCAACGGGGAATTAACCGAACTAAGCCCGGGCATGAAACTGGACAGGTATAAAACTCACCATATTGAAATCCTTATTGACAAGCTTCAGGTTAAGGATGCAGATCGTAAAAACCTGAAAAAATCGGTTGGAACTGCAATGGAACAGGGCAAGGGCATTATTATGATACTGGAAAAAGACGCAAACGAACCCCGGTTTTACAGCCGACAGTTAATGTGTCCTTCAACCGGGATATCCTATAATGAGCCAGCTCCTCACAGTTTTTCATTTAATTCTCCACAGGGTGCCTGTTCGAAATGCAATGGTCTGGGTCTGGTAAATGAACTGGATATAAAAAAAATTATCCCGGACCCGTCTCTCAGCATTAAAAAAGGGGCCATAAAACCGCTGGGACCCTATAAAAATTCCCTTATTTTCTGGCAACTGGAATCGCTGGGTAATAAATATGGTTTTACACTCAGTGACCCTGTTGACAGGCTGTCCGAAGAAGCAATGAACAAGTTGCTCTATGGAACCGAAGAGTCCCTTAAACTTTCCAGCACCCCACTCGGTACCTCTTCCAATTATTTCCTCAGTTTCGACGGGGTAATCTCTTATATCCAAACCCACGTAAGCGATAAAAATTCTTCATTAGAAAACAAATGGGCACATCAGTTTATCAAAAAAATTACCTGTCCGGAATGTAAGGGTGCCAGATTAAACAGGGAATCTCTTCATTTCATAATCAATGGTAAAAACATATCTGAACTGGCCAGCATGGATATCATTCATCTTTATGAATGGTTCCGGAAAATTGAGGATAAACTCACTGAAAAACAGCAACTGATTGCACGTGATATATTAAAAGAGATCAGGAGCAGATTGGGTTTCCTGATAGATGTCGGGTTAACTTATCTTACCTTAAACCGGCCTTCCAGGAGTCTCTCCGGAGGAGAAAGTCAAAGAATCCGGTTGGCCACACAGATTGGTTCTCAACTGGTAAATGTACTCTATATCCTTGATGAGCCAAGCATTGGCCTGCATCAGAAAGATAATCTCAAACTTATACATTCTCTTAAAAAACTGCGTGATAATGGCAACTCAATTATTGTCGTGGAACATGATCGTGAAATGATCGAATCTGCCGATTATCTTGTTGATCTTGGCCCTTTTGCCGGAAGGCACGGCGGTCACGTTGTGGCAGCAGGTCCTCCTGATCATCTAAAAGAGGCACAAACATTAACCAACGATTATTTGCATTACCGTAAATTAATAGCCCTTCCGGAAAAGCGCAGGGAAGGAAACGGGAAAACGATTCGTCTCAAAGGTGCGAAAGGAAATAATCTTAAGAACATTGCAGTAGATTTTCCCCTGGGTAAATTTATATGTGTAACCGGAGTCTCGGGTAGCGGAAAGTCCACACTGATCAATGATACTCTTCATCCCATTTTGAGTCAGCATTTCTATAAAAGCAATAAAGAACCCCTTGGATATGATTCCATTGAAGGAATTGAAAATATTGATAAAGTTATAGAAGTGGATCAGTCTCCATTGGGAAAGACACCCAGATCAAATCCGGCAACATATACAGGCGTTTTTTCGGATATACGAAAGCTCTTTGTCCAAACACCGGAAGCGAAAATCAGAGGTTATAATGCAGGAAGATTTTCTTTCAATGTAAGTGGCGGAAGATGCGAAACCTGCAAGGGAGCAGGGGTTGAAACCATAGAAATGAATTTTTTACCCGATGTATACGTTACCTGCAGGGAATGCAACGGAAAAAGATACAACAGAGAAACACTCGAAGTTAATTATAAAGGGAAAAATATCAGTGATGTATTAAAAATGACCATAAACCAGTCCCTGGAATTCTTTGAAAACATTCCGTCGATACGAAGGAAGCTAAAAACCCTCAAAGAAGTAGGTCTGGGATATATCAGGTTAGGTCAGCCCTCCACAACCCTTTCGGGAGGAGAGTCCCAGAGAGTGAAACTGGCCTCCGAGCTGGCCAAAAAAGATACGGGGAAAACATTATATATTCTGGATGAACCCACAACAGGACTTCACTTTGAAGATGTGAGAGTGCTTTTGGATGTTGTGGGAAAACTCGTGGATAAAGGCAATACCCTGATTATGATCGAGCACAATATGGATGTGATAAAAACAGCCGACTTTATCATTGATATTGGTAAAGAAGGTGGATTTGCCGGAGGAAAAATCATTGCGCAGGGAACGCCTGAGGAAGTGGCCAGAAATAAGAAATCATATACCGGGGAATTTCTGAGGAAGGAGTTAGACTTAAAGCTTGAACATACGGGAAAATAAAGGATTCTCAGAACCGTTTTTTAGATATTTGATGATATAAGGCATAATCGTAAACCGGTTCTTTGAATAGTTGTTATATTTATAAAGTGAAAGGATGCCAATATTTCGTAAGATAATTATGATATTTTCATCCTCTCATAATTTCATTTCCGTAAGAAATTTCTTTATTTTACTATTTATTAGCCTATATGATTCTTTTAACTAATTATTAATCATTAAGTTACCCTGGTCTTTTTTTAAAGCCCAGGGCTAAAAGGATCGCGCTAATCTGCCATAACCAAAAATTAGCTTCTGGTTTATGAATAGGACAAGAAAGGCAATATTTTTATAAAAACTTGATAAACAGGACAACCGAAAGAAAAAAAATACGTATTCATCAAAAAAATGTAACATTACCATGTCGAGAAGTGAAGAAAAAATTATAAAAGCATTTAAAGAAAAAGACTGGAATGAAATAAAAACATCAGACTCATGGCAAATATTTAAAATCATGTCGGAATTTGTTCAGGGTTTTGAAAAACTTGCGAGCATTGGGCCTTGTGTATCCATATTTGGCTCTGCAAGAACAAAACCTGAAAACAAATATTATAAACTCGCTGAGGATATTGCTTATCTTCTTACTCAGCATGGTTATGGAGTTATAACAGGTGGAGGACCTGGCATTATGGAAGCCGCTAATATGGGAGCGAAGAAAGGACGGGGGAAAAGTGTCGGAATAAACATTGACCTGCCCCACGAACAGGCAGCTAATCTATTTATCGACTCGGATAAATTAATAACCTTCAAGCATTTTTTTGTCAGAAAAGTGATGTTTCAGAAATACGCCCAGGGTTTTGTGGTATTGCCGGGAGGATTTGGAACTTTTGATGAACTTTTTGAAGCCCTGACTCTTATCCAGACAGAAAAAATAGGCCAATTTCCCATAGTATTGGTCGGAACGGAATATTGGAAAGGATTACTTGATTGGATAAAAACCGTAATGCTGGAAAAAGAGATTAATATCAGTAAGGAAGATCTGGACTTATATAAACTTGTTGATACTGCCGATGAAGCCGTCGAATATATAAATAGCTTCTACAGCAAGTATCTTCTCAGTCCGAATTTTTAATAAAAATTGAAAAACATCCGGATGTATTTTTTTTAAGCATGTGTGAGGTTAGTTATACATCGTATATTTTTCAGCTAAACAACATCTTATGATACACAATTTGGTTCTGCTGTTAAGTTTTGTGGTTCTATCCGTATTCTCCTGGATCCCTACACAGGATATCAAAGTGAATATGGATGTCCCCTCGGAGGTAAGAGCTGGTGAAGAATTTATTGTGACACTTCAAATTTACAAAGGAGACCTCGAGAGTTTTTCGCGTTACACTCAGTCCCTGCCTTACGGACTTACTGCTGAGAGATTGAATACTGCTAATGCAGATTTTTCATTTGATGAGCAGAGGGTTAGGATAATCTGGTTGAAGCTCCCACCTGAAGACAGCATAAGGGTTACTTATAAAATAAAAGTTGATCCCCGGCTTACCGGCAGCTTTGAGCTGGCAGGTGATTTTGCCTTCGTAAATGAAAACGAAAGAAATATTCTTCCCACGGAATCGGAGCATATGATCAACATCCTTCCCAATCCGTCTATTGCTGAAAACGAGAGAATGGATATAGAAGACTTTCAAAGCCTGGCGCTTTCCGAACTGGGAGAATATAAAGTTTTGGAGGTTGAGAGAACTGAACCGGTTCAAACCAGTCCTTTTGAATATACTGTAAACCTTAACGTAAAAAAAGGCGATTTGAGTAAGTTTGCAAAAATTGAAGAATATATCCCTGAGGGATTCCGGGCAAATGAGGGGGAATCGGAAAATGGAATATTTAGCTTCAATCAGGGTGTCGTAAAGATTTTATGGATGAATTTGCCCGAAGAACCTGAATTTACCATCAGTTATAAAGTCATCCCGGATCCAGGGGTGAACATCGAAAAGTTTGATGCCAATGGGAATTTTTCTTATATTACCGGAAATGAGACAAAGAGCATAGACATTGTCGACATGGAAGCAGATCCCTCGGAAGTCGCACAGGAAGCACAGGACCTTGATTCTGAAGATCTTGCCCAAAAAGAGACTCCGGGAGTTCCAGCCCCTGAAAGCGACACAGAAATTGCCGAAACCGAAGAGCTTGTTGAATCCACAGAGCCTGAAAATGTTCAACTCGGGGAAGTGGATATCGAAACAGCATCTTCAGAAGCTGAACCCATGGAGACACAGCCTGCAGAACCCGAAACGCTCGAAACTGAGGTTCGTAGTACCGGAAATGGTCCGAGCTACATCCTTGATCCGGAAACCGGGGTTTATTATCGGGTTCAACTGGCCGCAGGACATAAGGAAATAGATATAGAAAAATATTTTAAGCGCCGGAATGTCCAGGAAGAAGTTAAGATGGAATTTCATGAAGGTTGGAGGAAATATACGGCAGGTTCGTTCGATATCTATATAAATGCACGGGATTACCGGAATAAAATCTGGCAAACCACCTCCATAGACGGAGCTTTCGTTTCAGCCTACAACAACGGTTCCAGAATTACAGTACAGGAAGCACTAATGGTTACCGATCAAAAATGGTATCCCTAGTGGATTAAGGTAAAATTTTATTTATGGAGATGCATTGGAAGATTCTGACAGGATTTTGGCTTCTTCTTCTCACACCCACGCTTACCCTGGCGCAGGAAGAAGAAATTGAAGAATTGCTTACCGAAGAGATTGAGAATATAGATCCCATTTACAAACCGGTTATCGGACTGGGTTCAGGAGTTTTCAACTTTTATGGAGATATAAGAAATAATTATATTAATCCTACCCTGGGCAATTTTGGCTATAAATTCAATGTCAGCACCTTTCTGGATGAAAAACGCTTTTATACGGTAAATCTTTTCTTTTTATATGGGCAAATATCTGCCAATCAACAATCTCTTCAGGATCTTTCTGCAAACCTGAATTTCCAAACTGATCTTGTAACTTTTGGGGTAAATCTGGAATATAATTTCGAACATTTTATCCCAGGGGATAAATTTCTAAGACCCTACCTCTCGGCAGGTCTGGAAAATATACAGTTCACTCCCAAAGGAGACCTTTTCGACCCGGAAGGAAACCGTTATTTTTACTGGCCCGATGGAAGCATAAGGGATATCCCCGCCGAAATTGGTGATCAACAACCTTCCACTTTTCTTCACAGGGACTGGAATTACGAAACCGATCTGAGGCAGCGGGAAAGAGAGCTGTACAACCTGGGAAACTACAGCAAAAATAGTTTTGCCGTTCCCCTGGATCTCGGGATCAATATGAAAATTTCAGAACGAACTCATTTGAAACTTGGCACCTCTTTCCATTACACATTTACCGATTTTCTTGATAATGTAAGTTCTGAAGGTACATCTGTAAAAGGCAGGAAAGGCAATGACATGTTGTCATATAACTATTTTAGTCTTCATTTTGATTTATTTTCAGAGTCCAAAACCGTGATCATTGAAAAAATGTTTGCTGAATATGAATTTGATGAGGTTATGCTGGGTGATGAAGACGGAGACTTTGTGCTTGATGCTATTGATGAATGTCCGGGAACCCCTCACGGAGTGGCTGTAGATACACTTGGTTGTCCACTGGATTCAGATAATGACGGGGTTCCTGATTACCTGGATGAGGAAAAATTCTCTGAGCCCGGAGCATGGGTCGATGATAATGGCGTAAGTCTTTCAGAAGAAGAATACCTGGCTTCCTTAAAAATGCGTTCAGAGGCCATGAGTCGAAATGAAGTTCCTGATTATTTCGCTACAATTGGAAAAGGATATGTTCCCAAGACAGCAGAAGAAATCCCTGAAAAATTCAGAATTGTGGATCTGGACGAAGATGGCTATATATCTTTCGAGGAATTGCTGCTGGCAATTGACCATTATTTCGATGGCAGCCTTAAGCTGGATGTAGAGGATATTTACGAACTGAATAATTTCTTCTTTCGCCAGTAAATTTTATCTTTCCTTAAACTTGTGTAACCTTTCCATCTGTCGTTTAGCATCCTTTTGTTTAATGGATTCGCGCTTATCGTATTGTTTCTTCCCTCTGGCCAGCGCAATATCTACTTTGGCATATCCTGAAGAAGCAAAATACAACCTGAGGACAATAATGGTATTTCCTGATTCTTTGGTCTTTCGCTCCAGCTTTTTAATTTCTCTTTTTTGCAATAAAAGCTTTCTCTCCCTGTCGGGGTCATGGTTATAAAAACTTCCGAATTTGTATTCCGCAATTTGCATCCCTTTTACGAAAATCTCACCCTCTCTGATGTAACAATAGGAATCACCCAGGCTTACCTTGCCAGCCCTTACAGATTTAACCTCGGTACCTGTCAGAACAATTCCGGCCGTATATTTCTCAATAATCTCGTAATCAAAATAGGCCTTCTTATTTTTTATGTTAATTTTATTCATATCAGGGGACGAAAGTATTAAACTGATTTAAAACTGTATCATAAATTTTATTGAAAACAACAGTCAGTAAAGTATATAACAAAATCATGATGATTGAAGAAACCGCCATAAAAACCGTTTTTCCTTCTTCTTTCAAATCGGTAAAAAAATCAATTCCTTTCCAGAAAAGCACAAAAGAATAAATCCCCAGAAGATTTATGAACATTAATTCAGGAAAAAGCAAAGAAACAGAGAGGGTAAGAAAAAAAGGAATATGACTGTAAATGACAAGATTAAATATAGCATGTGAATTCGTATCCGACTTAAGGGATAGGGCGATTTCAGTAATTAACCAGGCAGATAGATAGACTTCAAGAAAAAAGATCAAAAAGGAAATCAGACCACTGAAAACCAAATATCCGATCGAAAGAGTGTCCTCAATTCCACCTGACATGATAGTGCCCAGAAATGAGGTTAAACCCACCAAAAAAGCCATGGGAAGCAGTACTTCAGAAACTATCTGCTTACGGTATGAATTCTCGGAGGCTAT